>JAEWHZ010000024.1 GCA_023387585.1 Pseudomonadota bacterium | reverse complement strand
CCATCACCGGCACCATATTGCGCGCCTGGGCGCTGGTCGGCGACGGCAGGGCCGCCGATGCGGACGCGCTGCTGGTCGATCTCGGCCGCGACGGGCTCGAGGATTTCCTCGTCTTCCACCGCGCCCTGATGGCCGAAGCGGCCGGCAACACCAAGTCCGCCGTGCGGCTCGCCACGATCGCCTATGGCAACGAACCCTTCGTCGCCCGGCTGGTCGAGGTCTATGCGCGCATGCTCGCCCATGCCGACGACGCCGAGGGCGCGCGCGAGGTGATCGACGCCTATACCGCCGAAGGGCTGGCACATCCGCTGGTAACCGCGGTGTCCAATGCGCTGTCGGCCGGGCAGGCGCCGGGCCTGTTCGCCACCAACGTGCAGATCGGCGCCGCCGAGATGTATCACAGCATCGGCTCGGCGCTGGCGCGCGATGGCAGCCGCGAGCTGGCCATAGTCTTCCTGCGCCTTGCGCTTTATCTCGATCCATCTGCCGACGTCGTATCGGTCGGGCTCGGCCAGCTGTTCGACGTCGCCGGCCGCCACGAGGCGGCCAATGTGATCTATGAGGCGGTGCCGGCCAGTTCGGTGATGAAGCCGACCGCCGTGGTGCGCATCGCGCAGAATCTCGATCAGCTCGGCCAGCGCGAGGAGGCCATCCGCCGGCTGCGCAACATCGTCGCCGTCAACCCCGACGATCTCGACGCCCTGGCGGTGCTCGGCGACATCCTGCGCTACGACGAGCAGTACGCAGAGTCCGCCGAAGCCTATTCGCGCGCCATCGCGCTGACCGGTGGCAACCGCCCGAACGACTGGCGCTTCTTTTACGTGCGCGGCATCGCCTATGAGCGCGACGGGGAGTGGGACCAGGCCGAGCCGGATTTCCAGCGCGCGCTGGAGTTGAACCCCGACCAGCCGCAGGTGCTCAACTATCTGGGCTATTCCTGGGTCGACATGGGCATCAATCTCGACGAGGCGCTGGAGATGATCGAGACCGCCGTCGCGGCGCAGCCGGAAGACGGCTATATCGTCGATAGCCTGGGCTGGGCCTTCTACAAGCTCGGCCGCATCGAGGAGGCCGTCGAGAAGCTGGAATACGCCGTGCAGCTGCTGCCCAACGATCCCGAGATCAACGACCATCTGGGCGACGCCTACTGGGTCGCCGGCCGCCGGCTGGAAGCGCGCTTCCAGTGGAACATCGCCGCCTCGGTCGACGAGGAGGGACGGGTGCGCGAGCGGGTGCAGGCCAAGCTGCGCGACGGGCTCGTCGAAGCCTCGGCCGCGCCGTGACCCTTTCGCGGTGAGCGAGCCTCTCCTGCGGGCCGCCCCGGCCAAGATCAATCTCGCGCTGCACGTCACGGGACGGCGCGCGGACGGGTATCACCTGCTCGATAGCCTGATGGCGTTCGCCGGCATCGGCGACGAGATCGAGGCGCGGCTTGCTCCGTCCGACCGGCTGACGGTTTCGGGACCGTTTGGCAGCGGGCTCGAGGCCGGGCCGAGCAATCTCGTCAGCCGCGCCGTCGCCGCCTTTCGCAATCGCTGGCCGGATCTCGCGCCGCAGGGGCTCGACATCGTCCTGCACAAGAACCTGCCGGTAGCCGCAGGGCTCGGCGGCGGTTCGGCTGATGCCGCCGCCGCGCTGCGGCTGCTCGCGGAACTCTCGCCCGAACCGGTGCCCCAGGAGGAACTGGCGGCGCTCGCCGCCGGCATCGGCGCCGACGTGCCGTCCTGCCTGATCTCCATGCCCCTGCTGGCGAGCGGCATCGGCGAGATATTGCGCCCCCTGCGCCGCTTTCCGGCCTGCCATGTGGTGCTGGTCAATCCGCTGCTGCCGGTGGCGACGGCCGAGGTGTTCCGCAAGCTGGCGCGCCGCGACAACCCGGCTCTGCCGCCGCTGCCCGAGCCGATGACGCGGCCGGCCCAGCTCGGTATCTGGCTGTCCGAGACCCGCAACGATCTCGAGGGTGCCGCGATCGGACTGGTGCCCGCCATCGGCCGGCTGATCGGGCGCATGGCACTGATGCCCGGCTGCATGCTGGCGCGCATGTCAGGCTCGGGCGCCACCGTGTTCGGCCTGTTCGGCGCCTCGGCGCAGGCGCATCAGGCCGCGCACGAATTGCGCGCCGCCGAGCCGCAGGCCTGGGTGGCGGCGGCGCCGTTGATCGTGCCGGGCTGAGGCGCCTTCAAAGCCGAGGCGCAATTTGCTAAGGGCGCTGCGATGACTCTTGCAGAAGACACAGTGACGGATTTCGATCCTTATGGCGTGCTCGGGCTCGGCAGGGATGCCGAGGCAGGCGCCGTCAAGGCCGCCTACCGGCTCAAGGTGCGCACCGCGCATCCCGATCGCGGCGGTGATCCGGACGAATTCATTGGCATCGTACGCGCCTTCGACGTGCTGTCCGACCCCGATGCGCGCCGTCTCTACGACGAGACCGGCATCGTCGACCCCGATGCCGTGGCGCGGCTGCGCAACGAGGTGGCGGTGGTGCTGGCCGACATGTTCGACGCCGCCGTGCGCACCGCCATCGATACCGGATTGCCGCTCGACGGCGTCGATTTCATCGCCATGATGAGCACGGCGGTGTCGACCAATGCCGACGACGCCGGCCAGCAGGCGAGGCGCATCGAGGGCGAGCTGGACGCGCTCGAAGGGCTCAAGCGCCGCATCCGCCGCCACGACGACAAGGCCAACATGTTCGCCGACCGGCTCGATGAGCAGATCACCGCCAAGCAGGCCGAGCAGTCGCAACTGCTGCGGCGCGTGCATGTGTTCGACATCGCCGTGGTCGAACTGGGCAATTACGAGAACGAGGTCGAGCTGATCTCGGCACTGGCCGGCGAAGCCGGCTGACCTCGCTCTATTCGCGAAAGATATCGAGACTGGCGAATGCCTGGGTGGTCGCCATCATCTCCAGCCGGTTGATGTTGACATGGGCGGGCAGGGTGGTGGCCCAGAAGATGGCCTCAGCGATGTCCTCCGCCGTCATCGGCGCCGTACCCTCATAGGGCTTGGCCGCCCGCTCGGCGTCGCCCTTGAAGCGCACCAGCGAGAACTCGGTCTCGGTCAGGCCGGGCTCGATATTGGTCACCCGCACATTCTTGCCCTGCACGTCGGAGCGCAGATTGAGCGCGAGCTGCTTCGCGAAGGCCTTGGAGCCGCCATAGACCGACCCGCCGGGATAGGGATAATCGCCCGCGATCGAGCCCGAAATGACGATATGCCCGCCGCCGCGCCCGATCAGCCCGGGCAGCAGGGCATGCACCGTGTACATCAGCCCCTTGATATTGGTGTCGACCATGGTCTCCCAGTCGGCGATGTCGACCGACTGCGCCGGCTCCAGCCCCAGCGCCAGCCCGGCATTGGCGAGAACGACGTTGACCGCATCGAAGGGCGGCGGCAGCGCGGCGACCGTGGCGCGTATGGCCTCGAGATCGCGCACGTCGAGAGTTGCGATGTGGCAGCGTTCGGCGCCGAGCTCGTCGCGCAGCGCCTCGAGCCGGTCCTGCCTGCGGCCCGTCGCGATCACCCGTCCGCCGGCGCCGACATAGCGCCTCGCGGCGGCGGCGCCGAAGCCGGAGGTGGCCCCGGTGATGAAGACCGTCAGCTTGGCCGGGTCGATCCCGCGATAGGCGCTGTCCGTCATTTGGCTGTCCCCGCACTGTGTGAATTCGATCACGAATGGCTTTAGCCGGCCATTGCCGGTGTGGTCAAAGCCGCGTTCACGCGCTAGTGTTCGCAGGCGTTCTGGCCGTTCGGGGGTTCGGTCTCGCCGCCGGGTGTGGG
>JAEWHZ010000210.1 GCA_023387585.1 Pseudomonadota bacterium | reverse complement strand
CCAAGCTCGACATCGTCGACCGCTCGCTGATGGTCGCCCATCAGGAAGCCAACGACTACGAGGCGATCGTCATCTTCCCCGAGGGCGGCGGCGGCCAGGAGCTGAAGGCGATGCCGCGCTGGTTCGTGCCGGCCAATGTGAATTCCGGCTTCGGCATGGGCTGGTACTACAACTTCATCGGCGATCCGCGTGGCGATGACTGGACGCCCCCTGAGAACATCCAGCACTCCATCGATCTCTATCGCCAGATGCTGGCGACGGCGGATGTGGCCGAGCAGGACGAGCTGGTTCGCCAGTACGTGCAGCTCGCGGCGGACAGCTTCCTGTCCATCGGCATCGCCGCCCCGATCGACGGCTACGGCATCGTTTCCAACCGCATGCGGAACGTGCCGCTCGAGGGCATGTACGACTCCTTCGAGTGGACGCAGCCCGCCGCGGCCAAGACGGAAACGTTCTGGATCCAGCAGTAACCCATGCGGGGGAGGGGCGTATTCCCTCCCCCGTCCGTGCTGCTTCATTGGCTGGCCAGTGCTGGAAACCCTTCTAGGAAACGCGCCGTGAAAACCCTGCGCTGCATCGTGCCCGGACCCGGCCGGGTGGATATCGAAACCATCGATTTGCCGGAGACCGGCCCCGGTCAGCTGCGTGTCCGTACGGATTTCAGCCTGATCAGCCCCGGCACCGAACTGGCCATGTTCAACGGCACCCATATCGGGTTGCCCAACCCTCGGAACCTGTTCGCCAAATATCCCTTCCCGCCCGGCTATGCCGCTATCGGCATGGTGGAAGAATCCGGCAGTGACGCGTTTCGTGCCGGCATGCGGGTTTATTTCCATGGCCTGCACCAGGCGGTGCAGGTGCTCGATCCGGCCCGGCAGATCGTGCTGGAGCTGCCCGCCGGCATCGAGCCTGCCCATGCGCCGCTGGCGCGGATGGCGCAGATCGCGCACACCGCCCTCACCATCACCGGCGCGCCCGCCGGAGGCGGAGTCGTCGCGGTGATCGGGCTGGGGCTGGTGGGCCATTTCGCGGCGCGGCTCTATCAGCGCGCCGGGGCACGGGTCTATGGCTTCGACACGCTGGCGGCGCGCTGCCGGTGGGCGGAACGGGCCGGGCTCACCAATGCCGTCCATGTCACAGGGGACCTGGTGGAAACGGTTCTTGGCGCGGCGAGGGGCAAGGTCGCGATCGGCGTCGAGGCCACCGGCATTGGCGCCCTAGCCGTCAGCTGCCTGAAAATGGTGGAAGATCGCGGCACGGTGGCGCTGCTAGGATCGCCGCGCAACAAGGTGGAAATCGATACCTATGAACTCATTCACAGATCGGGCGCGCGGCTTGTCGGCGCGCATGAGCGGCTGGTGCCGTTGATCGCGGCCGAGGGGCTGGACCAGCGCGCGGTGAGCCGCGACATGCTGGCGGCGATCGCCTCGGGCGAGATGGGCGTCGGCTCGCTGCCGCTGGACATCGTCCGGCCGGACGCGCTGGCAGAAAGCTATCGCGCGCTCGATGAACGCAAGGACGAGGTGCTGGCCGTGCTGCTCGACTGGCGCGGCGAGCAGGACCGGCAGATGGCGAAGGAGGGCAAGCCGAAATGACCGGCTTCATCCTGCGCCGCATCCTGCTGATGATCCCGACGACGATCCTGTTGTCCTTCGTCGCCTTCGGGATCATCGTCCTGCCCCCCGGGGACTTCCTGACCAGCTATGTCGCCCAGCTCGGCGCGAGCGGCACGACGGTGGACATGGCGGCGATCGAACAGCTGCGCGAGGCCTATGGCCTCGGCGACCCGTTCTACGTCCAGTATTTCAAATGGATCACGCGGATCATCTTCTTCGGCGATTTCGGCATCTCCTTCCAGTGGAACCAGCCGGTGGCCGACATATTGTGGGGCCGGGTGGGGCTGACCTTCTTCATCGGCGGGCTCGCGCTGATGGTCACCTGGCTGGTCGCCTTTCCCATCGGCATCCTCTCGGCGGTCCGCCAGTATTCGGTCATGGATTACGGCGCCACCTTCATCGCCTTTCTCGGACTGGCGGTGCCGGACTATCTGCTGGCCCTGGTGCTGATGATCGGCGCCTTCGTGCTGTTCGGCAACGATATCTCGGGGCTGTTCTCGCTGCACTTCGCCGATGCGCCCTGGAGCTGGGCCAGGGTGTGGGACATGCTCGGGCATCTGTGGGTGCCGGTGCTGGTGCTGTCGACCGAGCGCACCGCCGTGCTGGTGCGGGTGATGCGCGCCAATCTGCTCGACGAGTTGCACAAGCCCTATGTCACCGCCGCGCGCGCCAAGGGCATCAGCGAGGCGCAGGTGCTGATCCGCTATCCGGTGCGGGCGGCGCTGAGCCCCTTCGTCAGCACGGTGGGGTGGGAGCTGCCGAACATGATCTCCGGCGTCATCATCATTTCCGTGGTGCTGAGCCTTCCGACCACCGGGCCGGTGATGCTGAACGCGCTGCTGTCGCAGGACATGTATCTGGCAGGCGGGTTCATCCTGGTGCTGAGCGTGCTGACGCTGGTGGGAACGCTGCTTTCCGACGTGCTGCTGGCCGTGCTCGACCCGCGCATCCGGCTGCAGGGCCGATAGAGAGGCGAAAATGACCGACCTGACGATGAAAGCCGCCGGTCGCCGCCGCGGCAAGAAGGACGAGGCGAGCGTCTATGTCGCCTCGCAATGGGCGCTGATCTGGCGCCAGTTCAAGAAGCACAGGATCGCGCTGGTCAGCCTGTTCGTCCTCGCCTTCCTCTATCTCGTCGCGCTGCTGGCGCCGTTCGTGGCGCCCTACAACACGGCCACGTCCTTCAGCCGCTACACCTATGCGCCGCCGCAGATGATCAAGCTGATCGACGTCGACGAAGAGGGGCAATGGCGCTTCGCGCCGTATGTCAACGACTATACGGTCGAGATCGACCCGGTCGGCATGCGCCGCAGCTTCGTTCCCGACCCCCAGAGCCGGGTCTATCTGAAACTGTTCGTGACCGGCGACAGCTACAGCTTCTTCGGCCTGAATACGAATATCCACCTGTTCGGCACAAACGATCCGAACACGCCGGTGTTCCTGCTCGGATCGGACCGCATCGGGCGCGACGTGTTCAGCCGCCTCGCCTATGCGACGCAGATCTCGCTGTCGATCGGTTTGGTCGGGGTGGCACTGAGCCTGACGCTCGGGCTGACGCTGGGCGGGATTTCCGGCTATTACGGCGGCACCACCGACACCGTCATCCAGCGGCTGATCGAATTCGTGCGCTCGATGCCGACCATCCCGCTCTGGCTGGGGCTGGCGGCGGCCATGCCGAGCGACTGGGGGCCGCTGCAGATCTATTTCGCCCTGACCATCATCCTGTCGCTGGTCGGCTGGACGGGGCTGGCGCGCGTGGTGCGCGGGCGCTTTCTGTCGCTGCGCGAGGAGGATTTCATCCGCGCCGCCAAGCTCGACGGCGCCAGCGAGGCGCGGATCATCGTAAGGCACATGATGCCGGCCTTCACCAGCCACATCATCGCCTCGGTGACGCTGGCCATCCCGTTCATGATCGTGGCGGAGACGGCGCTGAGCTTTCTCGGCGTCGGCCTGCGCCCGCCGGCGGTGAGCTGGGGCACCATGCTCAAGGACGCGCAGAGCGTGCGCGCGGTGATGAGCGCGCCCTGGATGCTGGCCCCGGCGATCCCGGTGGTGATCTCCATCCTGGCCTTCAATTTCCTTGGCGACGGGCTGCGCGACGCGGCAGACCCTTATGCCGCCAAGTCGCGTGGAGCGAGATGATGAACGACAACGTCCTCGAGGTCCGCGATCTCAAGACGCATTTCCAGCTCGACGACGGCGTCGTCAAGGCGGTGGACGGGGTGTCCTTCACCGTGGAACGCGGCACCACGGTCGGGCTGGTCGGCGAATCGGGATGCGGGAAATCCATCCTGTCCCATTCGCTGCTGAAGCTGGTGCCGGCGCCGGGCAAGGTGGTCGGCGGCGAGATCGTGCTGCGCCGCCGCGACGGCAGCGCCGTCGACGTGGCGGCCATGCGCCCGAACGGGCGCGACATCCGCTCGGTGCGGGGCCGGGAGATCGCCATGATCTTCCAGGAGCCGATGACCAGCCTGAGCATGTACTACACCATCGGCGACCAGATCGGCGAAGGCATCATCCGCCATTTCAAGGTGAGCAAGAAAGAGGCGCGGCTGCTCGCCATCGAGCAATTGCGGCGCGTGGCCATGCCGAGCGCCGAGACGCGGGTCGACGCCTACCCCTTCCAGCTGTCCGGCGGCATGCGCCAGCGCGCGATGATCGCCATGGCGCTGGCCTGCCAGCCGGAACTGCTGATCGCCGACGAGCCGACCACGGCGCTCGACGTCACCACGCAGGCGCAGATCCTGCGGCTGCTCAAGCAGCTCAAGGCGGAGCTGGGCATGTCGATGCTGATGATCACGCATGATCTGGGCGTGGTCGCCGAGACCTGCCAGCGCGTGGTGGTGATGTATCTGGGCACCGTCGTGGAGGAGGCGCCCGTCGATGCGCTGTTCGAAGATCCGCTGCATCCCTATACCAAAGCGCTGCTGCACTCGATCCCCAAGCTCGGGCACTCCAAGGATGTGCGGCTGGAGCCGATCGAGGGCAGTGTGCCCGATCCCTATGACCGGCCGCCCGGATGCCCGTTCCAGACCCGCTGTCCGAGCCGGATCGCGGGTGTGTGCGACGTCGTGGCCCCGGCCCGGCAGACCCTTGGCGACGGCCGCGTCGTCGCCTGCCATCTGCACGGAGAGGTCGCGCAATGAACGATCCGATCCTCGAGGTCCGCGACCTGACGATGGAGTTTCCCAGCCGGCCGCGCGGCAAGCCGCCGGTCGGGCGCGTGCTGCGCGCCGTCAACAATGTGAGCTTCACGCTGAACGAGGGCGAGACGCTGGGCATCGTCGGCGAATCCGGCTGCGGCAAGAGCACCACCGGCTATTGCATCGCGCGCGCCTACCAGCCGGTGGAAGGCTCGATCCTTTATCGCGACGAGGCGGGGGACACGGTCGATCTGGCCCTGCTCAGCGACCGTGAGCTGAAACCGTTCCGCAAGACGGTGCGGATGATCTTCCAGGACCCCTATTCCTCGCTCAATCCGCGCATGACGGTGTTCGATCTGATCGCCGAGCCGCTGCGCATCCAGGGGGTCAAGGACCGGGCGGTGCTCGAGCGCAGGGTTTCCGAGCTGCTGGTGCAATGCGGCATGCGGCCGGAAATCATGCGCCGCTATCCGCATGCGTTCAGCGGCGGTCAGCGCCAGCGGCTGGTGATCGCCCGCGCCCTGGCGCTCGATCCGCGAATCGTCATCGCCGACGAAGCGGTCTCGGCGCTCGACGTGTCGGTGCAGGCGCAGATCCTGAACCTGCTCAAAAGCCTGCAGCGCCAGCACAATCTGTCCTATATCTTCATCTCGCACGCGCTCAACGTCGTCGAATACATGGCCGACCGGGTGGCGGTGATGTATCTGGGGCGCATCATCGAGATGGGTGAGACCGCGGCGATCTATTCGCGGCCGCGGCACCCCTATACCGAGGCGCTGCTGTCGGCCATTCCGGTGGCGGATCCCAGGCGCGTCGGCGGGCAGATCGTTCTCGAGGGCGAGGTGCCGGACCCCTCGAGGCCGCCTTCGGGATGCCCCTTCCATCCGCGCTGCCGCTATGCCCGGGACCGGTGCCGGGCCGAGCTTCCGGCGCTGCGCAAGGTCGGGGAGGTCGAGGTCGCCTGCCATCTGGCCGAGGAGCTCGTCCTGGCCGGTGCCGGGACCGATGCGCAGCTCGTGCCGGTTGCACAAGACGCCGCCGCGATGGAAGATCGGGTCAATTAGGCCTCACGAGAGCGTTTCCAGCAAAATAGCTCCCACTTTTGCGGCTCGGAAACGCGAAAAATCAAAGACTTAGGGCTCCTGTTCTGATTCAATCGGATCAGAAACATCCAGAATCGAACCCGCCGGAAAGCACCAATGAGCAGTTTGGGACAGCGTTATTCATCCGATCATCGTTTCGGGGTCGGTATCGTCGGCATCGGCGGCATTGCCGATGTGCATGTGCATGCGCTGCGCGCGCTCGGGGAGCGGGTCGAGATCGTCGGCGTGCATGCGCGCAATCCGGACAGGCTCAATGCCTTCGCGACGAAGCACGGGCTGTGCGCCATAAGCAGCCTCGACGAGCTGGCGGATAGCGACGCCATCGATGTCGTGGTGATCCTGACGCCGTCCAATGCAAGGCAGGAGATCATCGAGCGCTGCGCCGCCGCCGGCAAGCACATCCTGACCGAAAAGCCGATCGAGCGGACCCATGGGGTCGCGCTCGAGATCGTGGAGGCGGTGGAGCGGGCCGGGGTTTCGATGGGGGTGTTCTTCCAGCACCGCTTCCGCCCCAGCGTCATCGAGGCCGAGCGTATCTGCCGCGCGGCGGGGTGGGGGCGGCTGGCGCATGCCAGCATCTCGGTGCCCTGGTGGCGGGCACAGAGCTATTACGACGAGGAGGGGCGCGGCACCTATGCGCGCGACGGCGGCGGGGTGCTGCTGATCCAGGCGATCCACACGCTCGATGTCGCGCTGGCGCTGGCCGGGCCGATCGCCGAGGTGCAGGCCCAGATGGCCACCACCTTGATGCATCGGATGGAGGCGGAGGATTTCGTCAGCGCCAATCTGCGTTTCGAAGGCGGGGCGCCGGGATCGCTGCTGGCCAGCACGGCGAGCTTTCCGAGCGGCGAGGAATCGATCTTCCTGCAATATGAAGGTGGAAGCGTATCGCTGGTCGGAACAAGGCTGCGCGCGTCGGGGCTCGACGGCTCGGTGTACGAATTCGAGGATCCGGAGCCCGGTGATCATGTCGCCGGCCAGTTCGCGATGACCTCGGATCATCATGCATCGGTGGTGCGCGACTTCCTCGACGCGCTGGTCGAGGGCCGGGCGCCGGTCACCAGCGGGCGGCAGTCGCTGGCCGTCCATCGGCTGATCGCGGGGCTGGAGCAGTCGTCGCGGGAAGGGCGGACGGTGAAGCTCTAACTCTTTGATTCTTCGCGTTTCCGAACCGCAAAAGTGGTATCCACTTTTGCTGGAAACGCTCTAGCTTCAGGTTTTAGGTCTTGCGGGCTTCCGCGGCCTCGCGGCCGGCGCGGGCCGCCAGGTGCGGCGGGTAGCGTTCGCCGGCGATGGCGATGCTGCGCAGCGCCTCGTCGATCCGGCGGCGGTCCTCGTCGGCGAGCACAAGCGCGGCGGCGGCGATGTTCTCGTCGATGCGGTGGCGTCTGGTCGTGCCGGGGATCGGCACGATCCACGGCTTTTGCGCGAGCAGCCAGGCGAGGGCGATCTGGGCCGGGGTCGCGCCGATGCGCCCGGCGATGGCCTTGAGTATGCCGATGAGCGCCTGATTGGCCTTGCGCGCCTCTTCGGTGAAGCGCGGGATGATGTTGCGCACATCCGTGCTGTCGAAGCGGGTCGTCTCGTCGAGCGTGCCGGTGAGGAAACCCTTGCCGAGCGGGCTGAAGGGTACGAAGCCGATGCCCAGCTCCTCGAGCACGGGAAACAGCTGCTGCTCGGGCTCGCGCCACCACATGGAATATTCGCTCTCGATCGCCGAGAGCGGCAGCACGGCATTGGCGCGCCGCACGGTCTGGATGCCGGGCTCGGAAAGCCCGAAATATCGCACCTTGCCTTCGGCGATCAGCTCGCCGACGAGTCCGGCGACCTCTTCGATCGGGACGTCGGGATCGACGCGGTGCTGGTAGAGCAGGTCGATCACCTCGGTGCGCAGGCGCTTCAGCGAGCCCTCGACCTGCTCGCGGATGAATTCGGGGCGGCTGTTGGTGAACTGGCGGCCGGCGGCATCGGGGATGGTCAGGCCGAATTTCGTTGCGATGACCACCTGGTCGCGGACCGGGGCGAGCGCTTCGCCGACCAGCTCCTCGTTGGAGCCGTAGACGAGGGCGGTGTCGAACAGGGTGACGCCGCGCTCGAAGGCGTGGCGGATGACGGCGATGGCCTCGTCTTTCGGCGTTTCCGGGCCGTAGGAATGGCTCAGGCCCATGCAGCCGAAAC
>JAEWHZ010000207.1 GCA_023387585.1 Pseudomonadota bacterium | reverse complement strand
CCCCCGGGTCCGGATGGTTTATTACGATGGCCATTTATCGCCATAGCCCTTGCGGGCACCCCCAATATAGGTCGCCTCCCGGCCCTGTGCAAACCTCTTGATCGAAATCCCATCGGTATCGATCCGGAGGTGTTGAACCGATCTTAACGGGCAAAACCCACTCTTGCGGCAAAGCGGGGTGGGGCATGGCGAAGATTCTGGACATCAGGGCGGGACGACGGGCGCGGCGCCGGCATTCCCGCCTGCGCCGGCGGCTGCTGGCAGTGGCGGTTTCCGCCTGCGCCGTTCCGGTCCTCATCGCGCTGGCCACCGGGGCCGGGGGCCGCATCGAGGCGATGCTAGATGCCGCCGGCGAGGCTTCGCAGCGGGTCACGGCGTCCTTTCCCGTCTGCGCATCGAGCCGGCGCGTCACCTGTGTCGTCGATGGCGACACCATCTGGCTCGATGGCACCAAGATCCGCATCGCCGATATCGATGCGCCCGAGATCAGCGCCCCGCGCTGCGCCGCCGAGGCCCGGCGGGGCGAAGCGGCGCGCGACCGGCTGGCCGAACTGCTCAGCGCCGGCCCGTTCGAGGTGCGGCGCACCGATCGCGATCAGGACCGCTACGGGCGCAAGCTGCGCATCCTGGTGCGCGACGGCGCCTCGCTCGCCGACGATCTGGTCGCGCGCGGGCTTGCCGGCTATTGGGACAGCGGGCCGCAGCGCTGGTGCTGAGCGTACCGGCTCCGCCGCCGTGGGATAAACTTGCGACCATGCGCGCCCGATGCCCAGAATCGCGGTAATGTCCGGCCCATGCAAGCCTATCTCGATCTCCTCGCCCACATCCTCGAAACCGGCGTCGACAAGTCCGACCGCACCGGCACCGGCACGCGCTCGGTATTCGGCTACCAGATGCGCTTCGATCTGGCCGAGGGCTTTCCGCTCGTCACCACCAAGAAGCTGCACCTCAAATCCATCGTCTACGAGTTGCTGTGGTTCCTGCGCGGCGACACCAATGTGCGCTGGCTGCAGGAGCGCGGCGTGAAAATCTGGGACGAATGGGCCGACGAGAACGGCGATCTCGGCCCGGTCTATGGCAGCCAGTGGCGGAGCTGGCCCACCCCCGATGGCGGGCATATCGACCAGATCGCCCGGCTGCTCGAAGGGCTCAGGCGCAATCCCGATTCGCGCCGGCATATCGTTTCCGCCTGGAATCCGGCCGAGATCGAGGACATGGCGCTGCCGCCGTGCCACTGCCTGTTCCAGTTCTACGTCGCCGAGGGCCGGCTGAGCTGCCAGCTCTACCAGCGCTCGGCCGACGTCTTTCTCGGCGTGCCGTTCAACATCGCCTCCTATGCGCTTCTCACCCATATGCTGGCGCAGGTGGTCGGGCTGAAGCCGGGGGATTTCGTCCACACGCTGGGCGATGCGCATCTTTACCGCAATCATTTCGAGCAGGCCCGCGAGCAGCTTTCGCGCACGCCCCGCCCTCTGCCGAGCCTGGTGCTCAACCCCTCCGTCACCACGCTCGAAGGCTTCACCTTCGAGGATATAGCCTTCGAGAACTACGACCCCCATCCCCACATCAAGGCGCCGGTGGCGGTGTGAGCCGGCAGACATGAGCATCGCCATCGCCCTCATCGCCGCCGTGGCGCAGAACGGCATCATCGGCGCGGGCAACGATATTCCCTGGCGCATCCCCTCGGATTTCCGGCATTTCAAGCGCACCACCATGGGCAAGCCGATGGTCATGGGCCGCAAGCAGTTCGAAAGCGTCGGCCGGCCGCTGCCGGGCCGCGCCAACATCGTCGTCACCCGCCAGCGCGACTACGCCCGCGACGGCGTCATCGTCGTGCCGGACCTCGAAACCGGCTTCGCAACGGCGCGCGAGATCGCCGCGCGCGATGGGGTCGATGAAATCATGGTGATCGGCGGCGGCGAGATCTATCGCCAGGCGATGCCGCATGCCGACCGGCTCTATATCAGCCACATCGATCTCGCGCCCGAGGGAGACGTGGCCTTCCCGACCATCGATGCGGCGCAATGGCCGGTCGTCCGCGAGCTCGATGTTCCGCGCTCGCCTTCCGACCCTGCGTCATATCGCGTCCTGGTCTATGAGCGCGCCCGGCCTGCTTTTGATTGAACCGGGGGCGGTGCTTCCATATATAGCTCACAACTCGAATACCGACCGGAAGGACAATAATGCCCTGGGAGAGCAATGGCGGCGGTGGCGGCCGTAACACGGGGGGCGGTGGTCCCTGGGGTCAGGTGCCCGGCGGCGGTGGCGGCGGGGGACCGCGCCGGCCGAACAACACGCCCAATCTCGAGGATATCCTCAACCGTGGCCGCGACCGGTTCTCCGGAGGCTTTCAGGGCGGCGTTCCCGGTGGGCGCTGGGCCATACTGGGCGGCGTTCTCGCGCTTGCGGTCTTCTGGGCGATGAACGCCATCTATACCGTCGCGCCGCAGGAAGTCGGCGTCGAGCTGCGGTTCGGCGCGCCCAAGCCCGATCTGTCCATGCCGGGCCTGCATTTCCATCTGTGGCCCATCGAAACGGTCGAGCGCGTCACCATCACCGAGAACCAGACCGTCATCGGCGGCGCCTCCGGCGCGCAGGCGGGCAACCGGCGCAGCGACGGGCTGATGCTGTCGGGCGACCAGAACATCGTCGACGTGCGCTTTTCGGTGCTGTGGTCGGTCTCCAATCCGGGCGAATACCTGTTCAACGTGCGCGATCCCGAGAACATGGTGCGCGCCGCCGGCGAAAGCGCCATGCGCGAGGTGGTCGGCCGCCGGCCCGTTCAGGACATCTTCCGCGACGACCGCGCCGGCATCGCCATCGAGGTGCAGCAGATCACCCAGATCATCCTCGACAGCTATGAGATCGGGGTTCGCGTGAGCCAGATCTCGATCGAGAACGCCGCGCCGCCGGCCGAAGTCGCCGATGCGTTCAACGAGGTGCAGCGCGCCGAGCAGGACGAGGACCGCCTGCAGGAAGAAGCGCGCCAATACGCGAACACCCTGCTCGGCGAAGCCCGCGGTCAGGCCGCCCAGCTTCGCGAGGACGCGGCGGCCTATACCGATCGCGTGGTGCAGGAATCCACCGGTGAGGCCGAGCGCTTCAATGCCGTGTTCGCCGAATACGTCAACGCCCCCGGCGTGACGCGCCGACGCATCTTCCTCGAGACCATGGAGCAGGTGCTGGCCGGCTCGACCAAGGTGCTCGTGGAGCCGGGCGAGAACGGGCAGGGGGTCATCCCCTACCTGCCGCTGCCCGAGCTCAATTCGCGCAGTACCACCACGACCTCCTCCTCGAGCGCGATTGGAAACTGATCCATGTCCAACCGTCTCATCATTCTCGGCGTCGTCATCCTCGGTGCGCTCTACGTCCTGTTCTCCTCGATCTACATCGTGAACGAGCGCGAGCAGGCCATCGTCCTGCGCTTCGGCCAGATCACCGACGTCCACACCGAGCCCGGGCTTTACTTCAAGATCCCCACCGACGTCGTCGACACGGTCCAGATCGTCGAAGACCGGCTGATGCGCTACGACCTCGACGACATCACCGTTCAGGTCTCGGGCGGCGCCTTCTACGAGGTGGACGCCTTCCTCACCTATCGCATCGCCAATCCGCGCCTGTTCCGCGAGCGCGCCCTCGGCCAGCTCACGGTGGCCGAAGATCGTATCGCGACCCGGTTCGACGCCGCGCTGCGTCAGGTCTACGGCCTGCGCGAATTCAACGCGGCGCTGTCCGAACAGCGTCCGCAGATGATGCGCGAGGCCCGCGACCTGATCCGGCCGGACATGGCCGAGTTGGGCATCGAGATCGTCGATGTGCGCATCCTGCGCACCGACCTGTCGCAGCAGGTGTCGGAGCAGACCTTCAACCGCATGCGCGCCGAGCGTCTCGCGGAAGCGGCCCTGCTTCGCGCCCGCGGTCAGGAACAGGCCCGGAGCCTGCGCGCCATCGCCGATCGCCAGGCGGTGGAGATCGTTGCGGCGGCCACGCGCGACTCGGAGATCATCCGCGGTCAGGGCGATGCCGAACGCAACCGCATCTTCGCCTCGGCCTATGGGCAGGACCCGGAGTTCTTCGAGTTCTACCGCTCGATGGAAGCCTATCTGACGGCCCTGTCCGGCACCGGCACGACCATGCTGCTGTCGCCCGAAAGCGAGTTCTTCCGCTATTTCGGCGCCGGCGGCCTGCCCGAGCCGAGCACCAGCTTCCCCGAGCCGTTGCCGCCTTCCACCGAGCCGGTCCTGCCGACGCCCACGGAAGGCCCTGCGCTGGACGGGCTCGGCATCGAGGAGTTCACGCCCCCGAGCATCCCGCTTGAGGACGGCACGCCGCTCGAGCCGACCATCGGCACCGAGACCCCGGCGCCTATCGGTGACACGCCGGCTCCTGCGCCGGAAGCCGAGCCGGCCGTGATCCCGCCTGCGAACGGAAACGGGAACGGAACTGACGGCCAGTGATGGTCTTTTTCACCGCATTGGGGCTGGCCCTCGTGATCGAGGGCCTGCTCTATGCGGCGTTTCCCGAGCAGATGAAGCGCATGCTCGCGCTGATGCTCGACATGCCGTCCAGCTCATTGCGGCTCGGCGCCCTGGTGTGCGCCGGGTTCGGCCTGATGGTCGTGGCGCTTACGGTCGGCGCCGCAGGTCTTTAGCCGCCGGCACAAACCTACCGCACGAACTCTTCTTCCGCATATCCTTGCAGATACAGCAGCCCCGTCAGGTCGGCATGGTCGAGCCGCACCGGCGCCTGTTCGGCCACATGCGGCTTGGCGTGCAGGGCAACGCCCAGCCCGGCGGCGAGGATCATGTCGAGATCGTTCGCCCCGTCCCCCACCGCCAGCGTCTCCGAAGCCGCCAGCCCGAGCTCGCCGCGCAGCGCTTCGAGCCGTTCGCGCTTGGTGGTCTTGTCGACGATGGGCTGTTCCACCTCCCCCGTCAGCCGGTCGTCCCCGTCGAACACCAGCCTGTTGGCTACCGCCTCGTCGAAGCCGATGCGCCTCGCGATATAGTCGGCGAAATAGGTGAAGCCGCCCGAGATCAGCGCCGTGTGCGCGCCATAGGCCTTCATGGTCTGCACCAGCGCCCGCCCGCCGGCCGCCAGCGTGATCCGCTCGCGCCTGATCTCCTCGATCGCCCTGCGCTCCAGCCCGGTCAGCAGGCGCACGCGGGTGTCGAGCGCCTGGGCGAAGTCGAGCTCGCCGCGCATCGCCCGGTCGGTGATGTCGGCGACCTCGGCCTTGAGCCCAAGCGCATCGGCGAGCTCGTCGATGCATTCCTCGTTGATCATGGTCGAATCCATGTCGGCCAGCAGCACCCGCTTGCGCCGCCCCTCGGCCGGCAGCAGCGCCACGTCCACGGCCTTGCCGGCAACCAGATCGCGCGCCGCCG
>JAEWHZ010000138.1 GCA_023387585.1 Pseudomonadota bacterium | reverse complement strand
GGTATAGCCGGTCAGTCCAGTTGCCGCTGGACCGCGTTTTCTGAACTGCTAGGCTGGAGAAGCGCGACGAGCTACTGGCCGCTGCGTTGCCGCTGGACCGCGTTTTCTGAACTGCTAGGCTGACAGTGCGGGCAGTGTATACCCTAGCTGGGTTGCCGCTGGACCGCGTTTTCTGAACTGCTAGGCTCGATGCCGTTCGATCTTCTTGGAATTGCTGAGGAAATCGGCGGCATCGGTGCTTTTAAAATGGGGAGCAGCGCTAGAAAAGGGCCATTTGAGTCGGGTTTTTCTGGCCGGGGCGGCGGCCCTGGTCGGAGAAGCGCACGATGTTTTCGTATTGCCGGTCGGTGAACTGGAAGATGAAGACATCGCCCATCTCCGGGAGTTGCGCCTCGATCTTGCGCACATAGGAGTCGAACTGCTCCTTGCCGTTGCAAAACCGCATGTAATTGGAAAACTGACTCATTTCGAAGCCCATGTCGAGCAAGGCGAGGCGGAATTTCGTGGCGGCGGCGCGTTGCGGCCTGGTCTCGACGGGCAGGTCGAAAGTGACGAGCATCCACATGAGCTGGTATCCGCTGAGGTGGGTTGTTTGAGGGGTGGGGCGGCGCTCAGACATGGGCGGGCGCGCTGGAATCATTGCGGAAAGGGGCGTTCGGGGGTTCAAGATGAACGGCACCTGTCTCGAAGCTGAACGCCAGAGAATGGACGAAACGCTGCACCTGAACGGCCAAAGGCGAGATGCTGAACGAGCCCGGCAGGTCGAGCGTCGCGATCGTCGTCAGCACCCCCTTGGTCTTCGCATCGACCTCGGTTTGCCCGTCGCGCACGAGATCGAGCACGAGCTGGTCGACCAGCGGGCGATAGGGCTCCATGACGTCGTCAGCCAGCGCGAAGGCGTTGGCGCGGTTGGCATGGAAGATGCCGACCGTGGGATGCAGGCCCGAGGCGCAGATGACGCGCGAGACGATGGCGCGCAGCACGGTGTAGCCGTAATTGAGCAGCCCGTTGACGGCGCCGGCATCCTGGTCGCGGGTGAAGCCGGGGCCGAACAGGGTCTTCCAGTAGCGCCGCGCCGCCTGGGCCTCGATGTTCTCCGGATCGCCCGAGCGAACGCGGCGGGCCAGCATGTCGAAGCCGCCGGCTTCGTGGCCGTTGCGGGCGAGCACGGCGCCCTGCATGCGGATCTTGGCGCGTACGATCTCCTTCCAGAGCTGCTTGGCCAGGGGCCGCGAGGCGCCGAGCTGGGCGCGCATGCGGGCGCCTTGCAGATGGTGGCCCTCGAGCGGCCAGACCATGGCGGCGGGCGCGTGATTGGTGCCGCAGATGACGACCGGCACGCCGCGATCGCTCAGCCGGGTGAAGACCGAGGTCGACCAGGTGGTGCCGTGCGCATGCACGATCAGCGCGCCGATATCGTCGAGCGCGATGCGGCCGCGCTCCTCGCCCTGTGCGGAGAGGGTCAGGAAACCCCGATGCACGGCGAGAAACAGGCCATCGGTTTCGACGTCGACGATACGCTCCATGAAAAGAGCGTATCGGCGGCGCGAAGGATTTACACAGGAATCCGGATTTACAGTTAATTAACCAGTTTGTTCTTGCGCGCCAGGCGGCTTTCCCGGTCCTGCGGGCCGGGATCGAAGACCTGGCCGATCTCGTCTATCCGGACCTGGCGCACGCCGATCGCCCGCAATACGTTCGGCCTCTTGGAAAAGTTGATGAAAGGATCGTCCGGGTCCTTGTGGCGCTTGTCCAGCGACCCCGCCTCGTTGTGTGCGTCGAGATAGATCTGCTTGTTGCGCTGGTCGAACTTCCGCACACGGGCGATGATGCGTTGGCCCGAAGGACCGTCATAGGCGACCATGTCGCCGATCTTGAGACTCATGACCTTGCGCGGATTGTGATAGAGCTCGCTCATGCGCGAACGCTGGCCCGGCGCATGGGCGTCGAAGACCGAAACGACCTCGGCATCCCAGCGCCCATCCGGCAACTCCCAGACATCGAAACTGTAATTGCCGCCGCCGGCATAGCCTTTGTAGGGCGTGCCGTCCGGCCCCTTTATGGGGATGACGCTGGTCACCTCGGTCATGCGGACATGGCGGATGCCCTTGTAGAGCGGATCGGACTGGGCGATGCGCGAGAGCTCGGCGACGCTTTCGGATTCGTTCAGGCCATGAAGCCGCTCCTCGAGGAACATCCGCAAACGGTCGTCGCGGATGGCGGGCAGGTCCTTCTGGCGCAGCGACATGAAGGGCTTGCGGCGCACCACGACCGGCACGCCGCCACGCGTATCGGGCACGCGCTCGCCATCGACATGCCGATAGACGAAACCGAAGGCCGTGTCGTTGTGCAACTGGCCGGCCGTGCGGCCCGGCTCGCCGGGGCGCGGCAGGGTGCCGTGATCGGGCTTGTGGCTGACGGTAATCCGCTCGATAGCGGCTTTCAGCTCGTCGCGGAAATTCGGCCAGGGCGGCTCGATCCTGGCGATGGTCTCTTCGAGCGCCAGCGCCTCGTCTTCCTCGGTCAGAAGACGGATCACCGCCCAACGCTCATCGAGCGGCATGTCGAACCATTTCTGGCCGAAGCGCTGCGGCGCGCTCATCTCGGCCGCAACCTCGTCGCCCAGCATCTTGTCGCGCGCTTCGCGTTCCTTGTTGAGCCGGGAGCCGAACGGCGCCTTGAGCGTCTTGCGGATCGCGCTCATCTGCGATGACCGCTGGGTGCGGAGCACCGAGAACAAAGTATCGCGCTGCTCGGGCGAGAGCTTTTCGCGCCGCTCGTCGCGATGCACGATCTCGAGCTCGTTCAGCTCCTTGATCAGCCGGAATTCCTGGAACAGCGGATGCGCCCTGGGCAGGCGTTCCTCATGCGGGTTGAAGCTGCATTTGCCGATCGTCGGTGGCTTGAGCGGGCGCTGATGGAAGATGACGGTTTCGAGGTGCTGGCGGCGTTCCTCGGTGAGCAGGTCGGGATAATGCGCAGCCTGCGCCGTCCAGATGGCGTCGAACTCGTCGCGCAACAGGCCGCGCTCGGGATAGAAGCCATAGCCATCCTCTTGCTTGTCGTCCTTGCCGGGCACGCGCGAGGGGCGCACGCGCACCCATTTGCCGTCGAGCCGGCGCCGGTGGAGATATTCGCCGAGCGTGCGCGCCCCGGCCGTGGCGATCTCGTCGCGCAGCCGCGAGATGCCGGCGGCGATCTTGCCCTGGTCGTTGTCGCGCTTGTCGGTCTTGCGGTTGGACTTGAAGCCGCGGCGCTGGTTGAGATGGAACAGGGCGCGGCCGATATGGTGCGGCGCGAGCTTTTCGTTCAGCGCACGGGCGCGCAGGGCATAGACATCGGCGGCGACGGCGCCGGGCGCCTTGTCGTTGGTTTCGGCGACAAGGGCGCGCCGCGCCGCCGGATCGTCCGGCATCAGCCCGTATTCGACCAGCGTGCGGATGATCGCCTTGCGCCGGCGCTTGTAGCGATCGCGCCGGCGCGACATGCCGCGTGCGATGCGGCGGCCCTCGGCGAGAGAGGTGCCGGATTTGGGTTCGCGGCCATCGGAGAAGGTGCGGACGCCGGCGTCGATGATGCGGTCCGGAATCTTGCTTTCATCCAGACCAAGAACGCACCAGCCAATGGAGTTGGTGCCGATGTCGAATGCGAATTGAATTGCCATTTTGCTCCCCCGCTTCATGCTGGAGAACGTCGACGGCGAAATCAACCGGGAAGATCAACTTGGCCGCTACCGCTAGAAGTTCAGAAAACACGGTCTAGTGGCAGCATCTCGCGGGTGCCAACCACGGGAATACCGGCTGGCATCATACTTCCTCACCGCCGCGCCCGGATGTGAAGCGTGGACGCCAGCACAGCGACGACGATGACCACGCCCTGGGCCTAGGGCGAGACACCCATCAGCACCATGCCGGTCTTGAGGGTAGCCATGACGTCGGGCTCCCGGCCGGTGGCTTCCAGTCGGACAACCCAAGCAGCATTCCATATAGTAAACTTAATTTATTCGATGAAATTCTTTTGACCCTTCCCGCCAGCTTTGCTAGCTGTTGGGCGTGAGGGTGCGCGCTCAGGAAGAATGCGCCCACCCGGCGGTTGGGGAGGACCGAAATGAAACGTTACGCCTTCGTGCTAGGCATCGCGCCCGAGCATATCGCCGAATATACGCGCCTGCATGCCGCGGTCTGGCCGGACGTGCTTGCACAGATCAAGAACAGCAACATCTCCAACTATTCGATCTTCCTGCGCGAGCCGGAAAATCTTCTGTTCGGCTATTACGAATATCACGGCACCGACCACGACGCCGACATGGCGGCCATGGCGGAGGATCCGCGTACCAAGGAATGGTGGGCGGTATGCATGCCGCTCCAGCGCCCGCTCGAGACCCGCGCCGAGGGCGAATGGTGGGCCGGAACGCGCGAAATATTCCATGTCGACTGAACCGGCGTCGGCCCGGCCCCTTGCCGAGCCCCGCGTCTGCCGGTGCTGCCGCAGCTGCCTGAAAACGCAGCGCCTCGGCCGCCACCCCCGCAACCCCGACCGCCGCAACGCCACGTGAACGCTGAATGAACGCCGAACATCCCATCCTTTCCGCCTCCTCGAGCGCTGTCGACCCTGCCCTGCCGCTGGCCGGCGTGCTGGTGCTCGACATGTGCCAGTTCCTGTCCGGACCCTATGCCTCGCTGCGCCTGCAGGACCTTGGCGCCAGGGTCATCAAGATCGAGCGCCCCGACGGCGGCGACCTGTCGCGCCGGCTCTATCTCTCCGACACCGAGATCGGCGGGGATTCGACCATCTTCCACGCCATCAACCGCTCCAAGGAGAGCCTGGCGCTCGACCTCAAGAATCCCGACGACCTCAAGGCGCTGCGCACGCTGCTCGGCAAGGCCGATGTCGTTTTGCAGAATTTCCGCCCCGGCGTCGTCAAGCGGCTCGGGCTCGACTACGATTCGGTCAGCGCCATCAATCCCGGCATCGTCTATGGCTCGATCACCGGCTATGGCGAAAGCGGCCCCTGGGTCGACCGGCCCGGCCAGGACCTGCTCGCCCAGGCGCGTTCAGGCGTGATGTGGCTCAGCGGCGATGCCGACCAGGGCCCGGTGCCCATGGGGCTGGCCGTGGCCGACATGCTGGCCGGCGCGGCGCTGGCGCAGGGCGTGCTGGCGGCGCTGGTCAGGCATGGCCGCACCGGAAGGGGCAGCCATGTCGAGACCAGCCTGCTCGAGGCGCTGGTGGACTTCCAGTTCGAGGTGCTGACCACCCATCTCAACGACGGCCGGCGCGAACCCGCGCGCTCGAACTTTCGCAGCGCCCATGCCTATCTGTCGGCGCCCTACGGCGTCTATCCGACGGCGGACGGCTATCTCGCCATCGCCATGACGCCGATCGGCCGGCTGGCCGACCTGCTCGAGCTCGACGCGCTGCGGCCCTATGCGAATGCGCCGTCGAGCTGGTTCACCGAGCGCGACGCCATCAAGCACATCCTTGCCGATGCCATCGGGCAAAAGCCCACCGCGCATTGGCTGGCCATTCTCGAGCCGGCCGATATCTGGTGCGCCAAGGTGCTGAGCTGGAGCGAATTGCTGGAGAATGAGGGCTTCAAGGCGCTCGACATGCTGCAAACGGTCACGCGGCCGGACGGCGTGTCGATCCTGACCACGCGCTCGCCGCTGCGCATCGACGGACAGCGTTCGCAGACCCGGCGCGCCGCGCCGCAGATCGGCGAGCAGAGCGAGGCCATCCGGGCGGAGTTCGGGCTGTGAGCGTGCAACTCAAGGGCATGACCTGGCGCCATCCGCGCGGCTACGACCCTATGGTGGCGACCTCGAAACTGTGGCGCGAGAAGACCGGCGTCGCGATCAGCTGGGAGCAGCGCTCCTTGCAGGATTTCGAATCCTTTCCCGTCGAGACGCTGGCGCGCGAATACGACCTGATCGTCATCGACCATCCCCATGTCGGCCAGATCACCGCCGAATCCTGCCTCGCCCCGCTCGACGTGCCCGGCCGCGAGAGCGAGCGCGCCGCGCTGCTGGCGGGCAGCGTCGGCCATTCCTATGAGAGCTATGGCTGGGACGACCGGCAATGGGCGTTTCCCATCGATGCCGCAGCCCAGGTGCAGGTCTATCGCCCCGACCGCATCGCCCCGGTGACGCGCTGGTCGGAAGTGCTGGAGCAGGCACGCGCCGGCAGCGTGGTGCTGCCGCTGCTGGCGCCGCATTCGCTGATGTGCTTCTTCACGCTGTGCGCCAATCTGGGCAGGCCCGCCGCGACCGGGCCGGAACGCTTCGCCGATCCCGAGACCGGCACCGAGGTCATCGAGATGCTGCGCGAGATCGCGGCGCTGGCCGATCCGATGAGCTTTGCCGCCGACCCCATCGCCGCGTCCGAAGCCATGGCGCGGGCGGACAGCAGCTTGACGCTGATGCCGCTCGGCTATGGCTATATCAGCTATGCGCAGGCCGGTTTCCGCCCGCACCGGCTCGGCTTCGCCGACATCCCCGCCGCCGGCAGTTCCGGCCCCGTGGGTTCGGCGCTGGGCGGCACCGGCATCGCCGTTTCCGCCTATTCTCAAAACCGCGAGGCAGCCATCGACTATGCCTATTGGGTGGCGAGCGGACCGGTGCAGGCCGGTCTCTATGCCGCGTCCGGCGGCCAGCCCGGCCATGCCGAGGGCTGGGACGACGATGCGGTCAACGCGGCGACCGGCAATTTCTACCGCGCCACGCGCCGGACGCTGGACGGCGCCTATATGCGCCCGCGCCATGACGGCTATATGGGTTTTCAGGACGCGGCGTCGCGCCGGCTGACCGACGGGCTCGCGGCAAGGGATTCCGCCGGCGCCATCCTCGCCGATCTCGAAACCCTTTATCGAAGGAAAAGCTGATGGAACGCCCCCGTCATTTCGAGGACCATGTGGTCGGCGAGAGCCGCCGGACCTATGGCCGCACCATCACCGAGACCGACTTCGTCGTCCATGCTGGCCATACCGGCGATTTCTTTCCCCACCACATGGATGCCGAGGCGATGAAGGACAGCGCCTGGGGCCAGCGCATCGCCCACGGCACCATGACCTTCGCCATCGGCATCGGCCTGTCGGCCAGCGAGATCAACCCGCTCTCCTTCACCTATGGCTATGAGCGGCTGCGCTTCCCCAAGCCCGT
>JAEWHZ010000116.1 GCA_023387585.1 Pseudomonadota bacterium | reverse complement strand
TGGTCACCGAGATCGACCCGATCTGCGCGCTCCAGGCCGCCATGGAAGGCTATGAGGTCGTCACCCTCGAGGACGCCGCCCCGCGCGCCGACATCGTCGTCACCGCCACCGGCAACAAGGACGTGCTGACGCTCGAGGACATGCGCAACCTCAAGGACATGGCCATCGTGTGCAATATCGGCCATTTCGACAACGAGATTCAGGTCTCGGCGCTGCGCAATTTCAAATGGACCAACGTCAAGCCGCAGGTCGACCTGATCGAGCTCGCGCCGAACAGGCGCATCCTGCTGCTCTCCGAAGGGCGTCTCGTCAATCTGGGCAACGCCACCGGCCATCCCAGCTTCGTGATGAGCGCCTCCTTCGCCAACCAGACCCTGGCGCAGATCGAGCTGTTCACCAATCACCGCAATCTCGACAACCAGGTCTACACCCTGCCCAAGCATCTCGACGAAAAGGTCGCCGAGCTGCACCTCGCCAAGCTCGGCGCCAGGCTGACGAAGCTGAGCAAGGATCAGGCCGACTATATCGGCGTCCCCCAGTCCGGCCCCTTCAAGTCCTCTGCCTACCGCTACTGATTGCTTCAACCCACCCGATCGTCATCCCGGGCGAAGGCCCGGGACCCATCTCCAACGCCCTCGACCGCCGCGATCGCGCTTCAGACCAATCCTCTCGTGATAGGCCCCGGCCTCAAGCCGGGGTGACGTCGAGAGCGCGAAGCCATCGGTGCTCAGGTCCGGCCGTCGCGCCGAAAAGTTTCTGCTTCGTTCCGGGGTCAAGGGCGCCGGGGCGGCATTTACCCGTAAACCACAGCCAGTTGGACTCTTCTGCCCCGGGGCGCGCGCCGTTATGTTGGGGTGATTCGGCAGCCATGGGTTCGGGCTGCAACCGCGGCGGGGCGGTTTCGCACAATTTGTTCGTCCATCACCGCCAGCGGCCTCTTTTCGAGTGCGCGTAGCGCGTGCCGTTCCGGCGCGCCGCTTCAGTTCAACAGTTTCACGAGGCTGGGCATGGCGCCGGATAGTGTCCGGAAACATCTGGGATTCCTTGCGTCCGGCTGCGCCGCCCTCGCCCTCATGCCCGCCTTGCCCGCCGCGGCTCAGCCGCTCGCCGCGGCGTCCCTGCCCCCCAACACCCTGCCGATCGCCCTCGCCCTCGGCACCGTCGCCTTCGCCGTCATCGCCGCCGCCGCCGGCCGCCGCGTCGTCGCCACCGCCCGCGCCCGCGAGGCCCGCGCCCGCGAGCAGAGTTCCGGCCTGCGCGCTTTGGTCGACGAATATGAAAGCCTGCTCGCCGGCAGCCGCGAGCTGACCGTCCTCTGGCAGGCCACCCACCCCGAGCCGCGCCTGCTCGGCCAGCCCGGCGCCGTGCTGCCCGCCGGGCGCCGCCCCGACGCCACCCTGCGCTTTTCCACCTGGCTCAAGCCCGACGATGCCGATCGCCTCGCCCGGCTGGTCGAGGGGCTGCGCCTCGACGGCCGCGCCTTCGAAACCGCGCTGACCACCCTCGACGACCGCCTCGTCCGCGCCGCCGGCTGGGTGGTGGGGAGCGGCGCGGCCCTGCGCCTGCGCCCCGCCGCCATCGGCAGCGTCGCCACCACATCCGGCGATGCCGAGGATGTTTCGAGCGTGCGCACCATCCTCGCCCTGCTGACCAAGCCCGGCTTCACCCGCGACCGCGACGGCCGCATCAGCTTCGCCAATGCCGCCTATCTGGCGCTGGCCCGCGCCGAGGACCGGTTCAGCCCCGACGCCACCCCGGCCGAGCTGATCGCCCCCGAAAAGCTGGCCGCTCATCTCGAGGCGCTGCGCGAGAGCGCCGCCCCGGCCATCGAAACCCTCGCTCTGTCCTCGGGCAGTTTCGAGCTGGTCGAGTTCGCCATCGCCGGCGGCACGGCCGGCTATGTCCGCCCGTCCGAGGCGGTGCCGCGCATGGATCTCGGGCTCGCCCACATCGCCGGCATCATCGACGCGCTCGCCACCCCCATCGCCGTCTTCAACGCCCGGCGCGAGCTGATGCAGTTCAACGCCGCCTATGCCGAATTGTGGGGGTTCGAGCCCGGCTTCCTCGCCCCCGGCCTCGACGAGCGCGCCGTGCTCGACCGGCTGCGCACAAAGGGCAAGCTCCCCGCCGTGCCCGACTATCACGGCTGGCGCCGCGAGCATCTCAAATCCTACGAGCTCCAGATCCCGCGCGAGGACGAGCCCTGGCATCTGCCGGACGGGCGCTCGATCAAGGTCATCGCCGCACCCGCCGGCCCGCGCGGCGGCGTCATCTACGTCTTCGAGGACATCACCGAGCGTCTGGCGCTCGAATCCTCCAACCGCTCCTTCTCCAACGTCCAGCGCGAATCCATCAACGCCCTCACCGAGGCCGTGGCGGTGTTCGGCACCAATGGCCGGCTGACCCTGAGCAATCCGCGCCTGTCGGTGATGTGGAAGCTGCCGCTCGGCGAATTGGGCGAGCACCCGCATATCGACCAGATCACCGAGGCTTCGGCGCGCGGCCTGCCGGAGGACGGCCACGCCATCTGGCGTGACCTCAAGCGCCATGTCGTCGATCTCGATCCCAACCGCTCCGACCGCGCCGGCCGCATCGCCCGCGCCGATGGCAGGCTGATCGACTATGCCATCACCCGCCTGCCGGACGGGCAGACCATGATGAGCTTCCTCGACGTCACCGAAAGCGCCAAATATTCCCAGCTGCTCAAGGAGCGCAACGAGGCACTGGTGGCCGCCGACCAGCTCAAGGACGCCTTCATCCAGAACGTCTCCTACGAGCTGCGCTCGCCGCTCACCAACATCATCGGCTTCGCCGACCTCCTGGCCGAGGAGGGCGGCAACCTCACCGAGCGCCAGCGCAGCTATACCGATTATATCCGCTCCTCCTCGACGACGCTGGGCGTGTTGATCGACAACATTCTCGATCTCGCCAATGTCGATGCCGGCATAGCCGAGCTCAAGCTCGAAACCCTCGACCTCGCCGCCCTGATCGAAAAGGCCCGCGCGGGCCTCGCCGCCACCGCTCCCGATATCGGCGGCCAGCAGCCCGTCTCCATCGCCGTCGACATCGCCCCCGGCCTGCCCGCCTTCATCGCCGACGGCACGCGCATGGTCCAGGTGCTCTACAATTTGTTGTCCAACGCGGCCCGCTTCTCCCCGCCCGGCGGCACCATCGCGCTGTCCGTCACCTCGCGCGGCGGGCGCATCCTGTTCACCATCGAGGATGAGGGCCCGGGCCTGAGCGAGGAAATCCGCGAAGCCGTGCTCGCCCGGCTCGACGCGCCGGCCTCGGGCGGGCGCCTGCGCGCCGCCGGGCTCGGCCTCACCATCGTGCGCGCCTTCGTCAACATGCATGGCGGCATCATCACCGCCGAGGCGCGCGAGCCGCGCGGCAGCCGCATCACCGTCAGCATGCCGGTCCGTGCCGCCGCCATCGGCGCCGCCGAATGATTTTTTTGCCCGACGACACGGCGACCGACGCCTTCGGCGCCGAGTTCGCCCGCCGGCTGAAGCCGGGCGACATCGTCGTGCTCGACGGTCCCCTCGGCGCCGGCAAGACCGCGCTGGCCCGCGCCGTCATCCGCACCCTGACCGGAAACCCCGGCCTCGAAGTGCCGTCCCCCACCTTCGCCATCGTCCAGCCCTATGCCGGGCCCGGCTTCCCCCTCCTCCACGCCGACCTCTACCGCCTCGGCGCCCCCGGGGAGATCGACGAGCTCGGCCTTTACGACGACCCCCGCGCCATCCTGCTGGTCGAATGGGCCGAACGGGCCCCCGAGCTCATCACCCGCGCCACCCACCATCTGCGGCTCGACCTGCCGGAATCCGGCCCGGGCCGCCTGATCGAGACGCTGCGCTAGCCCCGCCCCACCGATGTCACCCCGGGGTCATTCCCGCGAAAGCGGGAACCTGTGTTCGCGATATCACCAGAATGACCCGGTGACGGACCATGACCCGTCCTCACGGTTCAAGGCTCGCCTTTTGCGGCACCATCCCTACCCCACGAATGTCACCCCGGGCGAAGGCCCGGGGCCTATCTCCAACACCCTCAACCGCCACGATGGCGCTTCAGCCGCCGCCCCTCGCGATGGCCCCCGGGCCTTCGCCCGGGGTGACACGCAGTGCGGGATTCGACCCCTGCAACCCTTTCCGGCATCACCCCCGCACCAGCACCAAGAACCCCAGCGCCGCCACCGCCTCCAGCCCCGCCCCCGTCGCCTCCCGCCAACCCTCCGGCACGACCGCCTCCGCCAACTGCTCCCCGGCCAGCGACACCGTCACCCGCACCGCCTCATCTTCGCGCCGCCGCTCGAACCCGATCCGCCGTGCTCCGGCCTCGAACGGCTCATAGCGCCCCCGCGCAAACAGGTCCGCATGCCGCGCCCGCACCCCCAGCAGGGCGCGGGTCAGTGCCAGCTTCACCTGCGGCGCGGTCGGGTCCGACCAGTCGATTCCTTGCTCGGCCATCGCCGCCAGAAGGCCGAAATCAAGCGCTCGCCGGTTGTCGGGATCGACCAGGCTGTGCTCGAAAATTTCCGCCCCGCGATAGATGTCCGGCACCCCCGGCATGGTGAGCTTGAGCACCAGCGCCGCCAGCGCCTTGCGCGCGCTGCGCGGTGCCAGCCGGTCGGCCAGCATGGCGAACCGCGCCAGGAACGCCGCATCGCTCAGCGCGGCATGGGCCAGCGCCCGCACCGCCTCCTCATAGGCTTTCACCGGAAAATTCCAGTTCGAGCGCAGCCCGGCCTCGCGCAGCGATTTCTCCATCGCGCCCGCCAGCCGCTCCGCCGCATCCGCACCCAGCCCCCCGGCGAACGGCCAGATGCCGAGCAGCGATTGCAGCAGCACATAGCGGTCCGCCGCATGCACGCCCTCGCCGCCGAGCCGCAGCAGATGCGCATCGAGCGCCGTCACCGCCGCGTCCCACGCCTGCGGATCGTCGGCCGCGCCGAGAATGCGCATCCGCGTATCCTCGCCGCGCTTGGTGTCATGCGTCGAGGTGGCGAGCAGCGAATCCGGCCAATGCGCCAGCCGCTCCCGGTTCGCCGCATGGAATCTTTCCACGTCCAGGCCGAACCGGTCCGGATCGGCGCCGACATCGTTGAGCGCCAGCAGACGCACATGCCGGTAAAGCGCCGTGTCCTCCACCCCCTTGGCCATCACCGGCCCGGTGAATTGCTGTAGGCGCGCCACAAAATCCTCGGCGGCGATGCGCCGCCCGATCAGCACGGCCTCGAGAAAATCAAACAGGCGCGGATCGAGGAACTGCGCCTTTGCCCGCGCCGCCGCCAGCGCCCGCTCGAGCCGCACCCGCTCCGCCGCGCCCGCCCTCTGTCCCGGCCGCAGATTGGAGCGATAGATATCGAGCTCGGCGACGGCGGCCCGGATCGCGCGCGAAAACTGCGCGGCGGTCAGGTCGGCATAGTCGGGAACGGCGTTTGCCGCGCGTTCAGCAAGCCGTGCCAGTCCGTTCATCTCAACGGCCAGCAAACGGCTCATAACCTCGTTTTTTGCTTCGCGTGCAATGGTTTGAAAGCTGCGTGGGTCGCCGCCCATACGCGCGAGAATTCCGTTCAGAATGCGTTCAGATTCGTGCCCGATGAACAAATTCGTCAATTGCGACAAGGCCTCATAGCCGGTCGTACCCGCCACATCCCAAAAATCCGGCAGCGTCTCGTCGACCCCGAGGATTTTTTCGACATGGATGAAGACCCTTTCCGGCAGCGCACGGCGCAGGCGTTCGAGATAGCCCGTGGGGTCGCGCAAGCCGTCGATATGGTCGATCCGCACCCCGTCGATCAGCCCCGATTCCGCCAGCTCGATCAACAGCTTATGCGTCGCCGCGAACACGCTCTCATCCTCGATCCGGAGGCCGGCCAAATCGGAGATCGCGAAAAAGCGCCGATAATTCAGCTCATCCGCCGCCCGCGCGTAATGGATCAGCCGCCAGTGCTGGCGCTCCAGGACCGCCGCGAGATCGGTGCTTCCGCGATCCTCCGGCCGCAGCGGCAGCGGCGTCTCGCCGGCCATCACCACATCCCCCTCGAGCCGCACCATCCCCGCCGCGATCGCCGCGGCCAGCGGCCGGTCGAGCACCGGAACGCGGATCGGCCCGGCGTCGAAATCCACGTCGAACCAGTGAGCGAAAGCGCTGGATTTCCCGTGGGTTAGCACATCCTGCCACGCCCTGTTCTCCGCCGTCCCGATGCCCATATGGTTGGGCACGAAATCGACGATCAACCCCATTCCCCGCTCTTTGGCCGCCCCCGCCAACGCCTCGAGATCCCCCCGCGACCCCAGCTCCGGATTGAGCTTTCCGTGATCGACGGTGTCATAGCCATGCATCGATCCCGGCCGCGCCATCAGGATCGGCGAGAGGTAGAGATGGCTGATGCCGAGCCGGGCGAGATAGGGCACCAGCGCCGTGGCGTGCGAAAAGGTAAAATCGCGATTGAGCTGCAACCGATAGGTCGCGCGAAGCTGGGGCATGGGACCTCCGGGGTCGGGCATCCGCTCTAACCGGCGCGCCGCGCTTTCGTTGCGCCGGGTTCCGTTTTTCGCACGATTTTTCAGGGAGTTGCCCATCCGGGGCGAATGCGTCAGATTGTCCGGGATTCGAGATTGCGAGGCAGAAATGGCGACCCATTCGATTTCCCAGCAGCATTGGCACAACGTTCTCGGCACCCGCGACCCGGTGCTCAGCATCGACAGCGGCGACACCATCGTCGTGCGCACCGTCGACGCCGCCGGCGCCGACGAGCATGGCAACACGGTCTGTCAGGGCCCCAATCCGATGAACGGCCCGTTCCACGTCAAGGGCGCTCGCCCGGGCGACGCGCTCAAGGTCGAGATCCTGCGCATGACGCCAACCCGCGCCACCGGCTGGACCCGGCCCTCGCTCGCCGCCAACGTCGTCGATCCCGACAGCGTGCGCGATTTGCCGCCGCGCGGGCGGGTCGAGTGGAACATCGATGCCGCCGCCGGCACGGTGGTGCTGGCCGAGCCGGTAGCGGGGCTCGAACATCTCGTGCTGCCGCTCGATCCGATGATCGGCTGCCTCGGCGTCGCGCCCGCCCTCGGCCAGGCCTTCTCCACCGCCACCAGCGCCCAGAATGGCGGCAATATGGACTATCGTCGCCTTGGCCCCGGTGCCGTCGTCTCCTTCCCCGTCGCGGTCGACGGTGCGCTGTTCTTCGTCGGCGACGGCCATGCCGTGCAGGGCGACGGCGAGATCGTCGGCACCGGCGTCGAGACCACCTTCGAGATCGAACTGCGCCTTTCCGTGGTGCCCGGCGCCGGCCAGACCTGGCCGCGCGGCGAGACCGAAAACTTCATCTTCACCCTCGGCAATGCCCGCCCGCTCGACCAGGCGCTGCAGCATGCGACCACTGAAATGTATGGCTGGCTGCAATCCGGCTACGGCCTGTCGGCGCTGGCGGCGACCCATCTGATGGGGCAGGTGGTGCGCTACGAGGTGGGCAATGTCTACGATCCGGCCTACACCATGGCCTGCCTGATCGAAAAGCGCTGGCTGCCCAAGACCTGACCAGCTAGACCTGACCACACGGCGGCGCGACTTCGCGCCGTTAACCGTGTTTCTTACCGCGTTCTTAACGGGACCGGTCGCATTTGAAGCTTCGACGTGACCATTTCGGAGCTTTAGCGATGTCCTTCCGCGCGATCATCCTCGCCAGCCTCGTGGCTGCATCGAGCCTGGTCCTGCCGGCCAGCGCTGCCGATCTGGGTTGGGGGGGCACCCAGAGCACGCAGAATACGCTGTTCAATTCCAGTTCCGCCTATAACTGGTCCGGCTTTTATGCCGGCGTGTCGGGCGGTTACGGCTGGGGCGCAGTGCGCCAGAGCCCGCCGGGCCTGGCGACCACCGAGACCAACGCCTCGGGTTGGCTGGCCGGTATCAATGCCGGCTACAATTTCGATTTCGGCGGCTTCGTCCTTGGTGGCGAGGCCGACATCAACTGGACCAATTTCGGCTATGAGGCCGATGTCGGCGGCAGCCGGCTGCGCGCCAATCTCGATGGCTTCGGCACCGCGCGGCTGCGCGCCGGTGCAAGTTTTGGTCAGGTGATGCCCTATTTCACCGGCGGTGTGGCCGTCGCCCGCGGCAATGTCAGCACCACGACGGGCGCCGTCACCACCAGCCAGGGCAACACCCATTTCGGCTGGACGCTCGGCGGCGGCCTCGAGGCGGCGGCGACCGAGAACATCACGCTGCGCGCCGAGTTCCTGCACGTCAATGTCGGCGATGCCGGTTACGCGACGGCGCCCGGCGGCAATTCGGATTTCGGGCACGGTTTCTCGATCATCCGCGCTGGCGTCAACTACAAGTTCTGACCCCGGCCGGCCCATTCGGGCCGGTCCAGGGTCGAAGGCTCCGATGTTTGTGGCTACGGAGCATTCCTGCGGCGCCCCCGGGCGCCGCTTTTTTGTCGTTGCACCATCCGCACCCCTTGCCCGCACCGGCCACTCATGGTCGAAGCGGAGGCGATGATTCCACATGCGAAAGCCGAGTTCGACCTGCTGAGCCCTGTGCCGCGCGATCCGCTCGAGGTGCTGTCGGCGGTGTTCGGGCATCGTGCCTTCCGCGGCCAGCAGGAAGAGGTGGTGCGCCACGTCGCCGCCGGCGGCGATGCCGTGGTGCTGTTCCCCACCGGGGCCGGCAAGTCGCTGTGCTACCAGATCCCTTCATTGTGCCGGTTCGGGGTCGGCATCGTCGTCTCGCCGCTGATCGCTTTGATGCGCGACCAGGTCGAGGCCCTGCGCCAGGCCGGCGTGCGCGCCGCCGCTCTCAACTCCGCCCTCGACCCCGAGGAGGCGCGCGAGGTGCGCCGCGCCTTGCGTGCCGGCGAGCTCGACCTGCTCTATGTCGCGCCCGAGCGACTGACGACGCCCGGCTTCCTCGATTTCATCGCCGGCGTCGACATCGCCCTGTTCGCCATCGACGAGGCGCATTGCGTCAGCCAGTGGGGGCATGATTTCCGCCCCGAATATGGCGAGCTCGGCCGCATCGCCGAGCTGTTCCCCGGCGTGCCACGCATCGCGCTGACCGCCACCGCCGACCCCCTGACGCGCGAAGATATCCTGGCCCGGCTGGCGCTTACCGAGGCGCGCGTCTTCGCCACCAGCTTCGACCGGCCCAACATCTCCTACGCCATCGTCGAGCGCGAGAACGCCCGGCGCCAGCTCCTCCATTTCCTCGGACGCCACAAGGGCAATTCCGGCATCGTCTATTGCCTCAGCCGCGCCAAGGTGGAGGACACGGCGCGCTGGCTCGAAGGGGAGGGTATTCGCGCGCTGCCCTACCATGCCGGCATGCCCGCCCCCGAGCGCAGCCGCAACCAGGACGCCTTTTTGCGCGAGGAAGGCTTGTGCCTCGTCGCCACCGTCGCCTTCGGCATGGGCATCGACAAGCCGGATGTGCGCTATGTCGCCCATCTCGACCTGCCCGCCTCGATCGAGGCCTATTACCAGGAGACCGGCCGCGCAGGGCGCGACGGCTTGCCGGCCGAAGCCTGGATGGCCTATGGCCTCGCCGATCTGGTGCAGCGCCGGCGGATGATCGAGGATGGCGGCGCGCCCCAGGAGATCAAGCGCATCGAGATGGGTAAGCTCGACGCACTGGTGGCGCTGTGCGAAACGGCCGGCTGCCGGCGCCAGGCCATCCTCACCCATTTCGGCGAGGCGCATGAGGGCAATTGCGGCAATTGCGACACCTGTTTGTCGCCCGTCGCCACCTGGGACGGCACCGAGGCGGCGCGCAAGGCGATGTCCGCCATCTACCGCACAGGTCAGCGTTTCGGCGCAGGGCACGTCATCGACGTGGTGCTCGGACGCCCGACGGAGAAGGTGTCGCGCTTCATGCACGACAAGCTGCCGGTCTTCGGCGTCGGCAAGGAGATCGACCAGCGCGGCTGGAGCTCGGTAATCCGGCAATTGGTGGCGCTGGGGCTGGTGCGCGTCGACCATGGCGGGCATGGCGCCCTGGTGCTCGACGAGACGGCACGCCCCGTGCTGCGCGGCGAGCGTAGCATCGTCATGCGTCGCGACCGTGCCGCCAAGGCCGCCGACACCCGCCGCGCGCTGGCGAATGCGCTGGTTCTGCCCGAACGCGACCAGGCCGTGTTCGACGCTCTCAAGGCGCTGCGCCTAAAGCTCGCCCGCGAACAGGGCGTGCCGCCCTATGTCGTCTTCCACGACGCCACCCTGCGCGCCATGGCCACCGAACGCCCCGCCAATTCCAGCCAGCTCATGGCCCTTTCCGGCGTCGGCCGCGCCAAGGCCGAGCGCTACGGCACAGCGTTCCTGGCGGAACTGTCGCGGTTCTAGCGCCTGGGAATTGAAACCCTGCTGGCGCGGGGCCGAGCTCAGTCCCGATTCTGCAATTTCGATGCAGCGGCCTTGTCCAGATGGACCGAGGTGGCCTTGTGGGTCTGCAGGATTGATGCGGGCGCCATGTTGCTCACGGGGCCTTCGAGGCAGCGAGCCACGGCGTCGGCCTTGCGGGCGTCGGGGACGGTCAGGATGATCCGCTTCGACTTGAGAATTTGCCGGACCGACATGGATACGGCGCGATGGGGGACGGCATCGAGGGTTTCGAACCAGCCCTCACCGAACTGCTGCTGACGGCAGGCGGCGTCGAGCTCGACGTTGATATAGGGCGCTTCGGTCTCGAAATCCGCGGGCGGGTCGTTGAAGGCGAGATGGCCGTTTTCCCCGATGCCGGCGAAGCAGACATCGATGGGGTGCTTCGTGATCAGCGCCGAGACGCGCGCGATTTCGGCGTCGATATCGGCGGCTTCCCCGTCGATCAGCACGAATTCCTTGAAGGCGGGCACCTTTGCGAGCACTCGTTCCTTGAGATAGCGGCGGAAGCTGGCGGGGTGGCTCAGCGGCAGGCCGATATATTCGTCGAGATGAAAGGCCCTGACCTTGCTGAAGTCGATGTCCGACGCCATCAGTGCTTCGAGCATGCCGAACTGGCTGGCTCCGGTGGCGAGGATGATATTGGCTTCGCCCTTGTCCGCCACAGCGGCCTTGATCGCTGCAATCCCCTCGGCGGCTGCGGATCGGGCCATGCCGTCGGTGCTGTCATGAATGTGAATCTGCACGATTGTCCTCCGCTGATTGTGGGCGAACGGTAGCAGGTTTGAAACGTTACGCAACCGGTTGCATAACTTCTGTGCCGAAAGGCCCGCAGTGGGGGCCAGCGTATCTTCCGTGCACGGCGCTGCCATTGACAATTTCCCCGGCACTGCTACGGGGGCCGGGGAGAACTGGCCGGTGGACAACAAGCGCGGACGCGTGACCATCCGTGAGGTGGCAGAGGCGGCAGGGGTCGATCGCTCCACCGTGTCCCGGGCTTTCACCCGGCCCCAGATGATCCGCGCCGAAACCACCAAGCACGTCCTGGCAGTCGCCAAGCGGCTGGGCTATTCGCCCAACCGGCTGGCGCGGGCGCTGTCGACCGGACGGGCTGCCAACCTGGCGCTGGTGGTCCACGACCTCACCAATCCCTTCATTCCGCGGCTCATCATGGGCGTCCAGCGCGAAGCCGACCGAGCGGGCTATTGCATTTTCATCGGCAATGCCGACGAGAACCCGCGCGACGAAGAGCGGCTGATGTCGCGGTTTTCCGGGCAGGTGGAAGGCACCATCCTCGTCTCGTCTCGTCTCGACCCCGAAACGGTGCATGGATTTGCCCGTTCAGGCCCGATCATCCTGGTCAACCGCGATCTCGACGGCCTGCCGCGGATACTGGTCGATTATTCGCGCGGCATCGGGCAGGCGGTCCGGCACCTGACCGAACTGGGCCATCGGCGCATCGCTTATATCGGCGGGCCGGAAAGCAGCTGGTCGAATGCGGTTCGCCTCGAGGCGCTGCAAAAGGCCGTCGCTGCCGAAGGCTCGGAGCTGGTGCTGCTACCGGCAGGAAAAGCCAGTTTTCCGGCCGGCCTCGAAATGACCGAGCGGATACTGGCGTCCGCAACTACGGCTGCCGTCGCCTTCGACGATATCCTTGCTCAGGGCATTCTCGCCGGGCTGCGCGAACGCGGCGTGGACGTACCGAGCCAGTATTCGCTGATCGGCTGCGACGACGTGTTGGGCACGATGACGCATCCTGCGCTCACCTCCATCACCACGCGGGCCGAGGCCGCCGGGTCAGCGGCCGTCAAACTGATGATCGAGCGGATAGCCGCGCCCGACGCCGCCCCCCAACGCCGTCTCCTCACGACCGATCTGGTGCTGCGCCACACCACCGCGGTGGAGGCGGGCGCGGTGCTCGGATGAGTCGCGGCACGCTGTCAGGCCGCTGACGGTCCGTCGCCTGGGATTTCGGAAAGCGCTGCCGCGATTTTCAATCGTGTGTTGACATGCAACCGATTGCATGCACTCCTTTATAGGGTGAGGACGGATATCGGCAGGGGAGGAACCTGTCGATCAGGCTCCGCAGGCGCGCCTGCCGGACATCCGGACGCTGCGATGGAGGAGGCTGCGCTGACTGGCGGGTCGTCGAGGGAATTACGCGGGCTGGTGAGCGGCTATCTGGCCGCCGTAACCGCCATCATGCAGCGGATCGAGGCCGAGGAAACCCCGGCCATCGAGGCTGCGGCGGATCTTCTGGCCAGCCAGGTGCGCGCGGATCGGCTGGTGCATGTCTACGGCCCCGGCGGCCATTCGAACCTCGCCAGCCAGGAGGTGTTCTTCCGGGCAGGCGGGCTGATGCATGTCTCGGCCATCCTCGATGAAGGAACCTTGCTGTCCAACGGGGCGCTGCGCTCCATGGCGGTCGAGCGCACCCCGGAGATCGGCCGGATCGTCATCCGCGATCAGGCTCTCGGGCCGGACGACGTCCTGATCCTCGTCAATGCCTATGGAATCAATGCCGCGCTGATCGACGCCGCGATCGAGGCCAGGGCGCGGGGGGTGAAGCTGATCGGCATATCCTCGCGCGCACATGCCGAGGGAACCGCGCCCGATCATCCCGCAAGGCACCCCACGAAGCAGAACCTGCTCGACCTGGTGGATATCGCCGTCGACACCAAGGTGCCGATCGGCGACGCCGTAGTGCGCGTGCCGGGGATGGCCGAGAACATCGCCGCGATCTCCACCTTCGCCAATGCCTTCACGCTCAACGCCCTGGTGATCCACACCATCGGCCTGCTGGTCGAGCAGGGCGTCGAGCCACCTGTATGGCGCTCGGGCAATGCGCCGGGCGGCGACGAAGCCAATGCCCGCTTCATCGAGCGGTTCCGGGGCCGGGTGCGCTGGCTATGAGCGCGGTCTCGTTCACCGGACGCGATCCTCTTGCCGGCGGTGCGCTGCGGGTGAGCGCGCGCGACGGAATCGTGGTCGGCGTCGAGCGCATCGCGCCGGAGCCCGGCATGGCCTGGCTGGCCCCCGGACTGGTCGATCTGCAGGTCAACGGCTTCGGCGGCCTCGATCTCAACGACGGCGCGCTCGATGCGGCGACCGTCTCGGCGTTGTGCCGAAAGCTCGCGGCAGAAGGCATCACGCGGTTCCTGCCCACGATCATCACCGCCTTCGAGCCCGAAATCCTTGCGGCCGTGACCGCCATCGCCCGGGCCGTGGCGGACGATCCCCTGACGGCACGGATGGTGGCGGGAATCCATGTCGAGGGCCCGTTCGTGTCGCTCGAGGACGGACCGCGCGGCGCGCATCGGCGCGAATGCGTGCGGAATGCTGATGCCGCCGAAATCGCGCGCTGGCAGGCGGCAGCCGGTGGGTTGATCCGTATCGTTACCCTCGCTCCCGAAGTGAAAGGCGCCATCGAGACGATCCGGGCTGCGGTGGAGATGGGAATCCGCATCTCGCTGGGGCACAGCGCGGCGTCCGCCGAGCAGGTCCATCAGGCCGCCGATGCCGGCGCCACGCTGTCGACCCATCTGGGGAACGGCAGCGCCGCCACCTTGCCGCGGCACCCGAACATGATCTGGGCGCAACTGGCCGATGACCGGCTCACGGCCTCGTTCATCACCGACGGGCATCACCTGCCCCCCGATACCGCGAAGGCCATGCTGCGCGCCAAAGGGCCGGCGAATTCTGTTCTGGTCTCGGATGCGGTCGCCCTGGCCGGAATGCCGCCGGGACGCTATCGCACGCCGATCGGCGGCGATGTCGAGGTGATGCCGTCCGGCAGGGTCGCCCTGGCCGGGACGAGCTTCCTCGCCGGGTCCGGCGACGCGCTGCGCAGCTGCGTGGCGCGGGCTGCGCAGATGACGGGTTTTTCCTTGGGCGAATGCCTCGCCATGGCCAGCACCCGCGCCGCGTCCGCCATCGGCCTGCCGGGTGGGCTCGAGCCCGGGGCGCGGGCCGACATGATCCTGTTCGACTGGGCGCCGGGCGATGACGGGCTCGCCTTGCGGCAGACCGTATTGGCCGGCGACACCGTCTACAGCGCCACGGGAGGGATCGCATGATCCGTGCCGGGGTCTCGGTCGTCGACATCACGCCGCCGGCCGGCCTGGCGATGAGCGGCTTTGCCGCAAGGGTGCCGCCGGCTTCGGGTGCGCATGATCCGCTGACCGTCCGGGCGCTGGTGATCGGCGACACGGCGATCGCGGTCGCCGATGTCATCGGCATCGATGCCGGCTTGTCCCATCGGGTGCGCATGGCCAGCGGCCTGCCGCCGGAAAAGGTGACGCTGGCGGCCACGCACACGCATGGCGGGCCGGTCAGCATGATGGGACGGCTGGCCGGCGAGGCCGACCCGGCTTTCCTCGAACGCCTCGAGGCCGGTCTCGTGACGGCGCTGCGGCGCGCCGCCGAGGCCCAGGAACCGGTGGCGCTGCTCGGCGGGACCGGCGCAGAGCCCGGCTTGGCTCACAACCGCCGGCATCGGGACGGGCCGGTGGATACAGGCGTGCCCGTTCTGCGGCTCGATCGCGATGATGGCTCGGTTCTGGCCGTGCTGGTGTCCTATGCCTGCCATCCGGTCGTATTGTCCTCCGACAATCTGCTGTGGACGGCCGATTATCCGCACTATGTCCGCGCCATGCTGGAGCAGTCGCTGCCCGGCGCGGTCGCGATCTTTGCCACGGGCTGTGCGGGCGACGTGAACACCGGGCATTCGGCTGCCGCCTCGCTCGATCCGGCGAGCAATCCCTTGCGCAGCTATGCCGAGGCCGAGCACATCGGCCGCGCCATCGCGGCATCGGCGCTTGCCGCCCCGCTGCGCCTGCTCGGCGACGTCGTCTCCGCCGCCGAAGCCTCTGCCGAGCTTGACTTCGCCCCGGATGACGATCTGGCAGCACGGATCGAAGCCTGGCAGGCCGAGCGCCAAACCGCCTCCCCGCCCCGGGCCAGGGTATTGGACATCTGGTCCGATTGGGGCGCCCGACTGGCGCAGGAAAATCCGTCTCCGCTGCGGGCGCGGGTAAGCGCTGCCCGTTGGGGCGATGCCCGGATGCTGGCCATGCCGGGCGAAATCTTTGCCCGTACCGCACGCGATCTTCGCCTTGCCATGGGCGCCGACCGGGCCGGGCCGCTCTTCATCCTCGGCTATGCCGACGACAATCCCGGCTACATCCCGCCCGCGGGCGAATTCGCCTTCGGCGGCTACGAAGTCACGGAAGCGCACAGGTTCTATGGGCTTCCGGCCGGCCTGGCACCCCACTCGGCCGAAAAGCTCGCCACGGCCGTACTGCAAGCCTCAGGCGGGCAGCAACATGAAAACCATACAGAGGGAGACTGTTATGACTAAGCCTGCTCTACTGCGTTCGGCGCTCTTCAGCGCCACGGCGCTGGCCGCGCTCACGCTGCCGACCGTTGCCCAGGAAATCTCCGTTCTTTCGGGCTATCCCGAAATGACGCCCTTTTACGAACGGGTCGCCGAGAGCCTGAAGGAGACCTATCCGAACCTCACGGTCAACGTCGAGCCGATCACCCTGCGCGAGCATGAGCGCCGGGTCGCCCTCGGGCTCAGCTCCGGGCTGGAAGGCACCTCGGTGATCGAGCTTTCCACCTCGACCGCGGGCCGCTACGTGCAGGCCGGCCTCATGCCCGAAGCCCCGGCGGATATCTCCGAATTCGTTTCCGATCCGGCTAATTTCAGCCAGTTCTTCGTCGATGCCGCCGGCCATGACGGCACCGTTTATGGCGTGCCGCTATTCCGCGGGCAGGGCTCGCTGTTCTACAATACGCGCATGTTCGCCGAAGCCGGGCTGGAAGGCCCGCCGCAGACCATGGCCGAATATACCGACTATGCGGAAAGGCTGACCCAGCGCGACGCCAACGGCAATCCGGTGGTTTCGGGCTGGTCGCTGCGCCTTTCCGGCGGCAGCCAGGGCATTGCCGAGAAGTGGTGGCTGATCCTGTTCAACTATGGCGGCACGCTGATCGAAGAGGTCAGCCCCGGCAAGTGGCAGGCCGGCTTTGCCAATGAGGCCGGTGTCCAGGCGCTTGCGCAGTATCTCGACAATATCTACGACAAGCGCACCGTGACCATCGAAATGCCCTCGGATGCCGAGGCTTTCGAGCGCGAGCAGACCGCCATGTTCATCCGCGAGAGCTGGGTGATCGGCGATATCGCCGCCAAGGCGCCCGATCTCGAATATGCCACCGCACCGCTGCCGGTCGGCTCGATCGCGCTGCCGGTCAATCTCTATGTCGCCGGCGACGGCACCGACGAAGAGAACCAGGCCGCCTGGGATTTCGCCCGGGCTGCCAACGACCCCGACAACCTGGTCTGGCTGCTGGAAAATGTCGGCTGGCTTCCGAACCGTTCGGGCGTCGATTTCTCCAGCGTGACCGATGAGATCGAAGCCTTCGCGGCCTTTGTCGACTATCCGCAGGACTATGCCTTTTTCACCGTGCCCTCGATCGCGGTCATCGAGGATCTGCAGACCCGGCTGGCGGAAAGGCTGACGGTGGCCTTCGCCGATCCGGATCTGGCCGGCGACGATGAAGCCATCCTCGCCTTCCTCGAATCGGCCGCCGAGGAAACCAACTCGATCCTGCGGCGCGAAGGCCTTCTGGCCGAGTGACCATGGGATGAAGTCCGGGGGCGGGGCGCCGCCCCCGGGATTTCAAGCCTTCCGAGGACGCGCGAGGACGGCCCCGGCCGGACAACAAGCCGCTCAAAGGCCGCCACCGAAAGCCCAACGCCATGCTGAGACGCCGCCGCTTCCGTTTCGCGATCCTCGCGCTGCTGCCCACCTTCGCGATCTTCGCCTGGGTGCGGATGTGGCCGATCGTGCAGACGATCAACCTGTCGCTCCGCGACTGGAACCTGATCGGGACCAATCGGCCTTTCGTCGGCCTCGCGAACTTCATCGAGCTGTTCGGGGATACGCTCTTCCGCACGGCGCTGGTCAACACGGCCATCATCGCCTTCGGCGTCATGCTGCTGACCATTCCGGCCGCGATCGTGCTCGCCGCTCTGATCCACTACCGCACCCGCTCGCGCTTCGCCGGCTTTTACGAGACATCGGTTTTCATCCCGCACGTCGTCTCGCTGGTGCCGGCGGCCATGGCGTGGAAGTGGATCTTCGATGCCCAGCTTGGCCCGCTGAACGCGTTGATCGTGTCCCTTGGCGGCAGCCCTCAGGCCTGGCTGTTCGATCCCAACCTGGCGCTGTTTTCGATCATCGTGCTGTGCAGCTGGCAGGCGCTGGGTTATGCGGTGCTGATCTATCTCGTCGGCTTCCGCAATTTGCCGGTCTCGGTCTACGAGGCGGCGCGGCTCGACGGCGCCAGCGGCATCCAGGCCTTCCGCTTCCTCACCGTTCCGCTGCTGAAGCCGATCACGCTCTATGTTTCCGTCGTCACGCTGATCTCGGGTTTCAACGTCTATGCGCAGGCTTTCGTGCTGGCGTCGGACAGCCAGGGCGCGCCGGGACGCCAGGTGCGGGTCCTCGTGCTCGACATGCTCGAGAACGCCTTCCGCAACTATCGCGTCGGCTATGCCGCCGCCGAGGCCATGATCCTGCTGGTCATCGTCCTGGTGCTGACCGGCGCCCAGTTTGCCCTGCTGCGCGAGAAAGGGACCCGCTCATGACCCGGAACCAGCGCAAGGCGATGGATTTTTCCATCGATATCGGCCTGCTCCTGTTCGGGCTGCTCATGCTGGCGCCGCTGCTGATGCTGGTCGCCAATGCGTTCAAGACCCCGGCCGAGATGGTGGCCTGGCCGCCGACCTTCATTCCCAACGACCCGACGCTCGACAATTTCCGCTCGGTGCTGGGCGAGACGCCGCTGCTGCTGTGGATCTGGAACTCGCTGAGCTTTGCGATCCTGTCGACGATCGCCATCGTCCTGACCTCGTCGATCGCTGGCTACATCATCGCAAAATTCCCATTCTGGTCGATCAACGTGGTTTTCGCGCTGTTCCTCGCCACGGCCATCGTGCCGTTCGAGGTCTATATGATCCCGCTCTATTTCCAGGTGAAGGATCTGGGGTTGCTCAACACCACGCAGGGCCTGCTGATCGGCTATCTGGTGATGAGCTTCGGCATCTTCCTGATCCGCCAGAACGTGTTGGCCTCGATCCCGGACGAACTGATCGAGGCCGCGCGGATCGACGGCGCCGGCGAGCTGTGGATCTACTGGCATATCGTCCTGCCGCTGCTGCGCGGCCCGATGGCGGCGCTGGCGGTGCTCGCCTTCTTCCAGGCCTGGACAACCTTTGCCTGGCCGATGATCGTCGCAACGCGCCGCTCGTCCTATACGATCGAGGTCGGGCTGGCTCTGTTCTCGACCGGCTATACCGTCGATCTCGGACGGCTTTCGGCGGCCTCCGCCTGCGTGCTGATCCCCTCCGTGCTGGCCTTCGTGATCCTGCGCCGCAACTTCGTGCAAGGCGTCGCCTCGACGGGAATGAAGGAATGACCATGGACCTCGACACAGCCCCCGGGCGCTGCGACGCCGCCAACCGGACAACGCTCGACTGGCTGCTGTCCCGAAAGCCGGTGCAGGGCGTGTTCATCGACACCCGCGTCAATCCCCTGACCGGGGAGGACTACACCGAAGCCGACGGGTTGCGCGGCCCGGACTGGATCAGCGGGTGGATTCAGGGGCGGGGCCTGGAGGCGCTTGTGACCTTCGCGGCGCACTACGAGACCGAGGACCCGGCTCTGGCAGGGCGTCTCGACACCTTTGCGAGGCCCCTTTATGCCCGGCTCCGCGAGCTGCAGGCGGAGCATGGTCACGGCTATTTCCTCTATGACCGGACGCTCACGCCCGTCCACCGGGACGGACGAGGCGGCGCGGTGCCGCAGGCCCGGCATGCGGACCTGTTCAGCTATGCCGACATCTTTTTCGCCAAGGGCCTCATCGCCGCCGCGTCGCGCTATGCCCAGGCGGACCTGCCTCGACACCTCGACTTCTTCCACCGGATACGCGCCGCCATTGAGGACAAGCGTTTCCAGATGGGCGAACAGGTGGAAATCTCCCGCGCGGCCATCGCCGCCGAGCCCGACGATCACGGACCGCGCATGATCCTGCTCGGTGCCGCAGGCATGCTGAGGCGCGTCGGCCTGGCGCATGAAGCGGCATGGGCCGACGGGATGATCGAACATGTCCTCGATCACTGGCTGGACGACACGGGCCTGCTGCGCAACGTCCCGGGCGACGATGCCTTGAACGCCGGCCATGGCATCGAGTTCGTCGGCTTCGCCTTCGATCATATCGGTGCCTCTGGCGATCCGGAGCTCAAGCAACGGCTCGCCGCGGCCCTGATCCGGCTTTTCGATCACGCCTTCCGCGAGCCGGGCATCCCGCTGTCGGTTTCGGCGGCGTCCGGCGCCCTGCTGGAGCCGTGGTTCCCCTGGTGGCCCTTGCCGGAAACCATCCGCGCCGCCGCTCTTGCCCGGGCGGCAGGAGCCCCGCAGGCCGCGGAGCTGGAACGCATCCAGCTTGCCGCCGATGCCGCCTTCTTCGGCAATTACTGGCGCGGCGCCCTGGGTTTTGCCTATCAGGGCCGCACACCGGATGGACCGGTGGACTATGTCCCGGCGACCCCCGATCTCGATCCCGGCTATCACACCGGGCTATCCCTGCTTGCTGCACAGACTGCGTGAGGACCCATGGCTTCAGTAGAAATTCGCGATCTTCGGAAAAGCTATGGCAAGGTCCCGACCATCCATGGCGTTTCCATCGACGTTCCGGATGGCGAGTTCGTCGCTTTGGTCGGCCCGTCCGGTTGCGGCAAGTCGACCATCCTGCGGCTTCTGGCCGGGCTCGAGGAAGTGACCTCGGGCACCATCTCGATCGGCGGGCGCGTCATCAACGATGTCGA
>JAEWHZ010000066.1 GCA_023387585.1 Pseudomonadota bacterium | reverse complement strand
GTGCCGGGACGCGCAGGGCGCGCGCCGGGCCTGCCCGGAGGCCTGGGACCGCCGCGGCCGGCAGGCGGGCGGGCGCCGGCAGGCCTTGCCTTCGCAGGGCCGGCACCCGGCTTGCCCGAACGCTGCGGCGCAGCGGCCTCGCCGTCACGCGCGGGACGTCCACGGCCGGCCGGACGCTCCGCGCCGTCGAATTTGCGCGGGCCGCGCGGCGGACGTGCATCACCCGTCGGACGCGATCCACGGAACGGACGTGGGCCGGCATCGGCACCCTCGGTGCGCGGCCGGCGCGGCGCGGCGGCACCATCGCGATCATCGCGCGCGGGCCGATCACGGCCGGCCGGGCGCTCGGCGCCCTCGAACTTGCGCGGGCCACGCACCGGGCGGGAATCGCCTGTCGGGCGCGGTCCACGGAACGGACGCGACCCGGCATCGGCACCTTCGGCACGTGGGCGGCGCGGCACGGCGGCATCACCATCGCGCGCGGGACGGCCACGGCCGGCCTGGCGCTCGGCGCCCTCGAACTTGCGCGGGCCACGGACCGGGCGGGAATCGTCCGCGGGACGCGGCCCACGGAACGGGCGCGGGCCGGCACCGGCGCCTTTGGCACGCGGGCGATCGGGACGTCCGTTTCCGGGCCCGCGATCGTCGTGCCGCGGCGGGCGCGGACGCGCATCGGGCCGGCCGGAGGCATCAGGGCGGCCGCCGCGTTGGGGCGGGCCGGCATCCCGGTCGCGGCCGCGCGGTTCCGGCTGCTTGAACTCGACGGTTTCGCCATCCTCGAAATGAATGTGGCGCGGCCGCGCCGGACGATCGTCTCGCCCGAAGCGCGAACCGCCGGGGCCGGTGGGCCGCTCGGGACGCCCACGGCTCGCGGGCGTGAACCGATCGCGCGGCGAGCGCACCGGCTGGCGCTCGGGGCGCGGCGCTCCGTCCCGCCCAGGCGTACCGGGTTCGGGCAGCGCGCTGTCGAAATCGACGCCGGCTTCCTCGGCCAGCTTCTTGCCCAACTGGTCGCGCAGCACGCGGGCGCGGATCACCTCGACCTCGCCCGGCGGCAGGTCGCCGAGCTGGAACGGGCCGTAGCTGACGCGGATCAGGCGGTTGACGGTGAGCCCTAGCGCATCGAGGATGTTCTTGACCTCGCGGTTCTTGCCCTCACGCAGGCCCATCACCAGCCAGACATTGGCGCCCTGCTCGCGTTCCAGCGTCGCCTCGACCGGACCGTAGCCGATGCCGTCGACCTCGATGCCATTGGCCAGCCCGTCCAGCGCCGCCTGGGTCACCGAGCCGTGCGCGCGCACGCGATAGCGGCGCATCCAGCCGGTGGAAGGCAGTTCGAGCACGCGCTTCAAACCACCGTCATTGGTCAGCAGCAGCAGGCCCTCGGTGTTGATGTCGAGCCGGCCGACGCTCAGCACGCGCGGCAATCCGCGCGCCTCGAGCGCCTCGAACACGGTGGCGCGACCCTCGGGGTCCTTCTCGGTCACCACCAGCCCGGCGGGCTTGTGATAGAGCCACAGCCGCGTGCCCTGGCGCTCGGCCAGCGGGTTGCCGTCGACCGTGACGGCATCGCGGGTGGTGACGTTGAAGGCCGGCGTGCGCACGATGCGGCCGTTGACGCCGACGCGGCCGGCGGCGATCCAGGCCTCGGCGTCGCGGCGCGAGCACAGGCCCGCGCGGGCGATCACCTTGGCGAGGCGCTCGCCGCCTTCGGGAGAAGTACGACTGTCTGACATGACGAAATCCATTTCTGCGCGACCCTGACCGGTCGCGAGGTCGAACCGGAAAAGTCTGCAACTTTTCCTGACCTCACTCCAGATGGCGGCGCATCACTGTGAAGCAAACGGGAGCCGGCGCGGCCCGCGCCGGAAAGTCTTATTCGCCGGGCCGGGTCTGCGAAGTCAGGCCGGGGCCGGAAAGCGCCTGGGGCGCGCTCGGGCGGGCCGAGGCGATGGCGCGGCGGATCTCGGCGGGGCAGCGCGCATCGTCAAGCGGCACCAGCGTGCCGTCCGGCGCCTGACACACCATGTCGCGCCCGCCGACCACGGTGTAATAGCGCTCGGGCGGCAGGTAGAGCGGGCGCTGGCCGGCGCTGCTCACATTCATGCCGGCGGCGGTCATGCGCGCAGTCAGGGCGCGGGTCTCCTGCTCGGTCATCGGCCGGCCCGACAGCGAGCGCAGGTCGACGACGCGGGCGTTGCGCAGGCGGCGCAGATCTTCCTCGCTCAGGCCCGTGGTGTCGATCTGCGGGTTGGCACGGTTCTGCGGCAATTGGGCGGCGGCGGTCTGGGTCGGGGCCGGCAGCGGCGCGGCGGCATCGCGCGGCATGGCGAGCGGGGCACGCAGATTGGCATCGGCCCTCGATTCGCCCTGCGGCACCAGCCCGAGCCCCACGGCGGTCGAGGTCATCACCTCGCGCTCGAAGGTGCCGATATCGGTCAAGGCATTGGTGCCCTCGACGGTCGTGCAGCCGGCAACCAGGCCCGCCAGCAGAAGCGCGGCGAGCGGAGCGGCGAAGCGCGGCGCTGTCGATGCGGATGTCATGGGCAATCCTTTGCTGATGACCGGCGCTTATATCCCAATCGCGCGCCTAAGACCAGATTCTGGCAGCAATGCGTTCACACGGACTTACTGCGCCCGATCCCCACGAGATCGAGGATCAGCAGCAACACGCCGAGCGTGATGGCGGCATCGGCGAGGTTGAAGATGTAGAACGAAAAGCCGGCCCAATGGAAATGAAAGAAATCGGCGACCGCGCCCCAGATCAGCCGGTCGACGGCGTTGGAGACCGCGCCGCCCAGCGCGATGGCGAGGCCGATGCGGATCAGCGGCCGGTCGGCGCGCCACCACCAGCCGGCGAGCAGCGCCATGGCAGCGACCATGACGACGCCGAGCACCCAGGTGGGCATGCCGGCCAGCAGGCCATAGGAAATGCCGGTGTTCCACACCAGCACATAGTCGAAGAACGGCAGCGGCGAGAGGATCTCCCCGCCGCGCCAGCCGGTCAGCGACAGCGGCACATAGGCGATCTCGCCGCCGACGCAGACCGCCTCGAACAGGCGCGCGCATTCGGCGGCGACGTGGAAATGCTTGTGCGCGCGGTCGAGCCCGAAGACCAGCACCGCCAGCACCAGCGAGGTATAGATCACCACCGCGCCGACGCCCGGCCCCGATTTCGAGCGCGAAGCCATCCTGACCATCACAGACCGGCGGCGGCGCGTTCGCGCAGGGCCCGGGCGTCGCGCAGGGTGACGTCGGGATAGTCCGGATCGGTGCCGACCTCGGGCAGAACCTTCCACGAGCGCGCGCAGCGATTGCCCTCGGCCAGCGCCGGCACCACCGACACCCCCGGCACCTCGTCTATGCGGAAGGCCTCGTGCGGGCCCTCGTTCTGGACGATGTCGATATCGGAGGTGATGGCGATCTCGGCCAGGTCCTGCCCTTCGAGCGCGACGAACAGGCGCGCATCCGAGACATAGACCTTCGGCGCCGCCTCGAGCGAGGAACCGATGCGCTTTTCGCGCCGCTCGATCTCCAGCGCCCCGGTCACCACGCGCCGCACCTGTCGGATCAACTGCCACCGGGCGGCGAGCGCGTCGTCGCGCCAGTCGGCCGGCACTTCGGGGAACAGGCGCAGATGCACCGAGTCCTCGGGCCCGCCATGGCGCTCCAGCCATACCTCTTCCATGGTGAACACCAGAATGGGCGCCAGCCAGGCGGTGAGGCAGTCGAACAGCGTGTCGAGCACGGTCAGCGCCGCGCGGCGCCGCACCGAGGAGATCGGATCGCAATAGAGCGCGTCCTTGCGGATGTCGAAATAGAAGGCAGACAGCTCGACATTCATGAAGTTCGACAACAGCGTGACGACGCGGCGATAGTCGTATTCGCGATAAGCGCGGCGCACCTCCTCATCGAGCTGGCTCACCCGATGCAGGATCAGCCTTTCGAGCTCGGGCATGTCGGCCTGCGCCGTGCGGTCGGCCTCGGTGAAATGGGCGAGATTGCCCAGCAGCCAGCGCAGCGTGTTCCGCAGCTTGCGATAAGCGTCAACCGTGGTCTTGATGATCTCCTTGCCCAGCCGCAGATCCTCGGAATAGTCCGCGGACGCGACCCAGAGGCGCAATATGTCGGCGCCGTACTGCTTGATGATCTCTTGCGGCGCCACGACGTTGCCGAGCGATTTCGACATCTTGCGCCCCTCGCCGTCCATGGTGAAGCCATGGGTCAGCACGCTTTCATAGGGCGCGTGGCCGTTGGTGGCGCAGCTTTCGAGCAGCGAGGAATGGAACCAGCCGCGATGCTGGTCCGAGCCTTCGAGATACATCGAGGCCGGAAATTTCAGATGCGGCCATTTCTGCTTGTTGCGCAGCACGAAGGCGTGGGTCGAGCCGGAGTCGAACCACACGTCTAGGATGTCGGTGACCATCTCGAAGTCGTCGGCGCTGTAGCGCTCGCCGAGATAGCGCGCGGCGGCGCCGGGCTTGTACCAGGCGTCGGCGCCCTCTTCCTCAAAACTCTGGGCGATGCGCTCGTTGACCGCCTCGTCCTTGAGAACCTCGCCCGTCTGCTTGTTCACGAACACCGTGATCGGCACGCCCCAGGCGCGCTGGCGGCTGAGCACCCAGTCGGGGCGCTCGGCGATCATCGAGCGCAACCGGTTCTGCCCGGCGGCGGGATAGAATTTGGTCGCATCGACGGCGCGCAAGGCGCGCACGCGCAGCGTGTCGCCCTCCTCCCCGGCGATCGGCTCGTCCATATAGACGAACCATTGCGGGGTGTTGCGGTAGATCACCGGCTTCTTCGAACGCCAGGAATGCGGATACTGGTGCTTGAGCCGGCCGCGCGCGAACAGCTTGTCGGCGCCGATCAGCGCCTCGATGACCCGCTTGTTCGCATCGCCCTTCTTGCCGGAATCATCGATCACCCGCGCGCCTTCGAAGCCCGGCGCGTCCCTGGTGTAAAAGCCCGCGTCGTCGACGGCGAAGGGGATATGCGTGTCGATGCCGCGCGCCGTCAGCGCGCGCCCGCTCGACATCCACACCTCGAAGTCGTCGGTGCCGTGGCCGGGCGCGGTGTGCACGAACCCGGTGCCGGCGTCGTCGGTGACATGCTCGCCATCGAGCAGCGGCACGTCGAAATCATAGCCGCCGCCGAAGCCGCGCAGCGGATGGGCGCAAGTGATGGCGGCGAGTTCGGCGGCGCTGACGCCCGCGACACGATCAAGCGTGACCTTCGCCTTGGCGGCGCATTCGGCTGCGAGCTTGTCGGCGAAGATCAGCTTTTCGCCCGGCTGCGGGCCGAAATCATTCTCGGCGGACGTGACCTCATAGAGCCCGTATTCGATCCGTGACGAGAAACTGACGGCGCGGTTGGCCGGGATGGTCCAGGGCGTCGTCGTCCAGATGACGACCGAGGCGCCTATGTGGGCACCGGCGGTCACCGGAAACTTCACCCAGATCGCGTCGCTCTCGTAATCCTGATATTCGATCTCCGCCTCGGCCAGAGCCGTGCGTTCCACCACGCTCCACATCACCGGCTTGGAGCCGCGATAGAGCTGGCCGGAGGTCGCGACCTTCATTAGTTCGCGCGCGATCTGCGCCTCGGCGTCGAAGCTCATGGTTAGATAGGGATTGTCCCACTCGCCCAGGACGCCGAGCCGCTTGAACTCCTCGCGCTGCACGTCCACCCATTGCGCGGCGAAGGCGCGGCACTCCTGGCGGAATTCGATCACCGGGACATCGTTCTTGTCCTTGCCCCGGGCGCGATACTGCTCCTCGATCTTCCACTCGATGGGCAGGCCGTGGCAGTCCCAGCCCGGCACATAGGCGGAATTGTAGCCCAGCATCTGCATCGAGCGCGACACGAGGTCCTTGAGCGTCTTGTTCAGCGCGTGCCCGATATGGATGTTGCCATTGGCATAGGGCGGACCGTCATGCAGCGTGAACAGCGGCCGGTCCTTGGCCTGTTCGCGCTGGCGCGCGAAAATATCGAGCCTGTTCCAGCGCTCGAGCCAGATCGGCTCGCGATCCGGCAGGCCGGCGCGCATGGGGAAGTCGGTCTGGGGCAGGAACAGCGTGGCCGAATAGTCGGTTTCGGTCGCGCGCGATGCGGTATCGGTCATCTCGGCGGCAATCGGTGGTGTTGGGGAGAACCGGGCGCCTTGTAGCAAGGCCATCCGGCCGGGGCAAAAGGTTTCGCCGCGCCGTGTCGCCGCCATCGCTCCAGTCGTGATGAAACCTGCGGCAACCCCGGCAAGTTATCTACCCAGCGGGGGCGCCGAACGGATCAGATTCATGACCGGGACTTTTGCACGCGCGCTCGGCGCGATCCTTATCATCTCCATTTTCGTGCCCGCCTTCGCCGTCGCCCAGCAGGCCGAGCGGCCCGACGAGGCCGTGTTCGCCTTCGGCGGGCGCTATTTCACCGACCACATGGAGGGCATCCTCAATCCGGGCGGCCCGTTCGGGCTCAGCTACGAGGACAATGTCGTGTTCGGCGCCGGCTATCAGCGCTTCCTCGTCGAAACCGATATCGGCGTGCGCCTGGGGGTCGAGGGCGGCGTCGCCATGCGGGCGGGCGAAAGGGTGGCGGGCGAGGCCTGGGCCGGGCTGGTCGGGCGCTATGAGGGCCTGTCTATCGGGCCGGTCGCCATCACCCCGTCGCTGACCCTCGGCGTGTCGGCGGTCACCGACACGATCGGCATCGAAAGCCAGCGCGTGGCGCCGGGCGCCGATCCACATGCCCTGATCTATATCGCGCCCGAGATCGCCACCTCGATCGGTGCGGATTCCGACGTGGAAGCCTTCTATCGCATCCAGCACCGCTCCGGTGCCTGGGGCACCGTGAACGGCATGGGCGACGGCGCCAATGCAGGCACCATCGGGCTTCGCTTTCGTTATTAGCTTCCTGCAAAACCCAGCCGCACGTCGAGCGGGCTGAGTGCCCGCATCCGCGCCAGCGCCGCGCGGGCGTTGCGGCTGTCGCGGTCCATGGCGGCGACCAGCGCGTCGAGCCCGTCGAACACCTCCTGGCCGCGCAGGAAATCGACCACCGCCACCGTCAGCGTGCGGCCGTAGATATCGGCGTCGAAATCGAACAGATGCGTCTCGAAGGGCGGGCGGTGATTGTCGAACATCGGCTTGCCATGGCCGGCGACGCCGTCGATCAGCCGCCCGTCGAGCTCGGCGCGCACGGCATAGACGCCCTGAGCCAGCGCGAAGCCGGGCGGGGCGGCGATGTTGGCGGTGGGATAGCCGAGCTCGCGCCCGCGTTTGTCCCCGTCCACCACCGTGCCGGAAAAGAACCAGTGATAGCCGAGCAGCCGGTTGGCGGCGCCGATATCGCCCTCGCCCAGCGCCGCGCGGATGCGCGAGGAGGAGATGACCTCGTCGCGCTCGTCGATCAGCCCGCGCGCGGTGACCGAGAAGCCGTGGCGCTCGCCGGCGGTGGCGAGGAAGGCGGGCGTGCCGCGGCGCTGGCGACCGAAATGGAAATCCTCCCCGATCACCACGCCGCGCACATCGAGCGCGCCGACCAGGATGTCGGCGACGAAATCCTCGGCCTCGATCTGCGAGAATTCGCGCGTGAACGGCAGGACGACGATGCCGTCGAGCCCCAGCGCCTCGGCCAGCCGCATCTTGGCCGGCTCGGGCGTCAGCCGGAACAGGAACGGCGCCGGCGCGAACACGTCGCGCGGATGCGGCTCGAAGGTCAGCACCAGCGCCGGCACGCCGGCCGCGTCGGCTTCGCGGCGCAGTTCGGACAGAATCGACTGGTGGCCACGATGGAAGCCGTCGAAATTGCCGATGGCCACCATGCCGCCGCGCAGCGCCGGCGGCAGGTTTTCGAGCGCGCCGGCGGCGAAGAAGGGACGCGTCACCGGATCACCAGGCGAGGCGCGGGGCGAAGCCGACCATGTTGGCGCGGCTCGGCGCCACCAGCTCGGCGATGGCCTCGGGGTCGGGATTGCCGAAGGCGTCGAGCTCGGCGGCGTGGATCGAGCCGGTGACGAAGAACAGGTCGACCCCGAAGGCGGCGGCGCCGGTGGCGTCGGTGCGCACGCTGTCGCCGATCGCCAGCACGCGAGCCTTGTCCAGCGGGCCGCCATATGCCTCGGAGGCGAGGGCGAAAGCCTGTTCGTAGATCGGCTGATAGGGCTTGCCGGCCATCAGCACCATGCCGCCCATGGCGGCGTAGAGATCGGCCAGCGCGCCGCCGCAATAGATGATGCGCTCGCCATGCTCGACCACGCGGTCGGGATTGGCGCAGATCATCCTGAGCTTGCGCGACAGCCAGTATTCGGCGCGGGCGCGGTACATTTCCGGGGTGTCGTCGTCGGTGTCGAGATCGGTCACCACCACCACTTCGGCTTCCTCCGCCGATCCGCGGGTGATGTCGAGCCCTTCATAGAGCGCGTCGTCCTCGTCGGGCGGGCCGACATGGTGGATGACCCGGCCGCGATAGCGCGCGACCATCGCGCGAGTGGCATCGCCCGAGGAGACGATGGCGTCATAGGCTTCGCGCGGCACGCCGAGCCGGTCGAGCATGGCGCGGATCGGCCCGGACGGGCGCGGCGCATTGGTGATCAGCACCACCTTGCCCCCGCCCTGCCGGAAGCGCAGCAGCGCCTCGACCGCCGGCTCGAACGCGGCGACGCCGTTGTGGACCACCCCCCAGACATCGGAGAGCACGGCGTCGTAGCGCGGCGCGAGTTCGGACAGGCCGGAGGGGTTTGCAGTCATGGTTGCGGCTTCGGATCGGTTGGTCTGGCCCCTGCATGAACGCGCGGGCAGCGCAAATCAAGCCCGCATTCAGTTGAGTTCGGCGCGGCGCGGCCAGTTGCTCTCGCGCGGCCGCTCGCCCACCAGATCGGCACGCGCCGGCCCGGGCGGGGCGATATGCGATCCCGTGGCGAAGCCGATGCCGTCCTCGAGCAGCTCGACGATCTCGCGCTCGCCGGCGACGTTGGAGGCGACGAGGTCGATGTCGAAGCGCCGCAGATAGGCGGGCACGTCGGCGCGGTGCAGATCGGTATAGATCTCGGGCGCCGACAGGAACGGCCCCGCCGGCACGCGCACCGACATCACCCCGCGCTGCGACAGCGCGGCGGCATCGAAGCGCAGCGTCGTCGCCCCGGAAATGGCGAAGCCGATGCCGAGCCGGCGCAGCCGGTCGAGCGTCGCCCTGCCGATCTCGTCGAGATCGTTCCAGGCGGCTTCCGTGAGCATGAAGACGATGTTCTCGTTCAGCGCCCGGTTGGCCTCGATGGTCACGCGCAATTGCTCGGCGGCGGCCGGATCGCACAGCGTCGCCTTCCCCAGCGGCACGTTGAGCACCACGGGCGCCCCGCCGGTGCGCGAGCGGCGGGTTATGGTGACCGCCTCGACCAGTGCGCTGCCCTCGATCCGGCGCAGCAGCTCCTCGCCGCCGCGGCGCGGCAGGAAATCGACGCCGTCGGCCAGGTCGCCGTCCTCGAGCAGCAGGCGCGGCAACAGATCATAGCTCTGCGGGCGGCGCTGCGGCAGGGTCACGACGGGCTGGACGTGGAACACCAGCCGGTTCTCGTCCAGCGCCTGGCGCAGCATTTCGAGCGGGATGACCGGCTCGGGATCGGGCGGACGGGCATGGACCAGCATCGGCTCGACCGGCACGGCGGCCTGGCGCTCCGGCGCCGTTCCGGGGGCAGCGACGGTCGGGGCCGGGCCGGGCCGGCCGCGATCCTCTATGTCGGATACCGCCTCGGCCACCTGGCGGATCACCGTGCCGAGCACCGAGATGTCGGCCTCGAGCGCCTCGATGCGCTTGCCGGCATTCTCCTCGCCCAGCCGGGTGACGCGCTGGCTCAGGACGGCGCCGGCCTGTGCATCGGTCGAGAGCAGGCGCGACAAATCCTCGATCGCCTTTTCGAGCCGCGCCTGCGCACGAATGCGCAGCACGCGCTCGACGATGGTGACGGCGATGCAGCCGAAGACCAGGGCAGCGAGCAGGGCGTCGATGGGCGTGAAGGCGAGGCCGAAATAGCCGGCGCCGGCTACGGCGAGCGCGGCAATGACGATGAAGATGTAGACCAAGGCCTGCACGCGCGCTGTTCGACCCCCGAAGTCATCGCCGCCGACGCGGCCGTTCCGCCGCAGATTCGATCCGGTTCCATAGCATCCGGCCGGCGGGCGGCAAAGCAGTCCGCCGGCCGGCAACAACGGAATATTTACCATGCCCGGCCGAAGATCGCCGCCACGAAGAGAGTTTTCGGGCCGGCCGGCATCGACCGGGAGGCCCTGCCGGACCACATGAGGGACCTGCGGATGGCAACTGAGCCCGCTCGCGCGAACGGGGTCGAACACGCGATGCTGCTGGTCGAGGCCGATCCAGCCCGGGCCCGCACGCTGCGTGCAGGGCTCGGGGATGCGTTCGGCGCCATCCGTCACGTACGCGGCGGCAAGGCGGCCGCCGAGGCGCTGCGCGGCACCGGTTTCGGCGTGGTGCTGGCCGATCTCGCCAGCCTCGCCGATCTGGGCACCCAGGACGAGGAGACGGTGGGCAGGCTGGTGCGGCTCGCCCAGGGCGCGCTGGTCCTGGCCATGGCCGATGGCGGGTCGGTGTCGCGGGCCGTCGCCGCCATGCGCGCCGGCGCCCACGACTATCTCGCGCGGCCGATAGAGGGCGCGGCCCTGACGCGGCGCATCGCCGAACTGGCCGAACGGCACGGCAAGACCGGCTTCGCC
>JAEWHZ010000341.1 GCA_023387585.1 Pseudomonadota bacterium | reverse complement strand
AACCGCGCCACCGGCAATCGCGTCCGCCGCCTGTTCGTCGATAGCGACACCGGCAAGCCGGTCGAGAAGGACGATCAGGTCAAGGGCTATGAGTTGAGTCAGGGCGACTATGTCGTGCTCGACCCCGGGGAAGTCGCCGCCGCCGTGCCCGAGAGCGACAAGACGCTGTCCGTCTCCGCCTTCATCGGCTGCGCCGACATCGACGATGTCTATTTCGACAAGCCCTATTACCTCGCCCCCGCCGACCGCTCGGCCCATGAAGCCTTCGCGCTGATCCGCGAGGGCATGCGCAAGCGGCAGGTGGCGGCCATCGCTCGAGCGGTTCTGTTCCGGCGCGTGCGCACGGTGCTGGTCCGCGCCCACAATGACGGGCTGATCGGCACGACGCTCAATTTCGATTACGAGGTGCGCTCGGCCGCGGACGCCTTCAGGGACATTGCCGACATCACCATCAAGGGCGAGATGCTCGAGCTCGCCGAGCACATCATCGACACCAAGATGGGCCGGTTCGACGTCTCGGAATTCGACGACCGCTACGAGACGGCGCTCGCCGATCTGGTCAAGGCCAAGCTCGAAGGCAGGAAGATCGCGCCGAAACAGCCGGTCGGGGACGGAAAAATCATCGACCTCATGGCCGCCCTGCGCGAGAGCGCCGGCGCCGCGAAGAAGACGACCAGGACGACGAAGAAGAAAAGCGCCCCCGCCGCCCCGCGCCGGAAGGCCGGCTGACCATGGCGCTCGAGACCTATCGCAGCAAGCGCGATTTTTCCGCGACCCCCGAACCAAAAGGGCGCCGCGCCCGCAGGACCGGCAGCAGCTTCGTCATCCAGAAGCACGATGCGACGCGCCTCCATTATGATCTGCGGCTGGAGATCGACGGGGTGCTGCGCAGCTGGGCCGTCACCCGCGGCCCCAGCCTCGATCCCGCCGACAAGCGCCTCGCCGTCCATGTCGAGGACCATCCGCTCGAATATGGCGATTTCGAAGGCACCATCCCCAAGGGCGAATATGGCGGCGGCACGGTGATCGTCTGGGACCGGGGCACATGGACCCCGGTCGGCGATCCGCACAAGGGCTATGCCAAGGGACATCTGGAATTCGAGCTCGACGGCGAAAAGCTCGCCGGCCGCTGGCATCTGGTGCGCATGCAGAAAAAACCCGGCGAGAAACGGGAGAACTGGCTTTTGATCAAGGGCGAGGACGAGTTTGCCCGTACCGATGGCGACATTCTCGAGGAACGGCCAGAATCGGTGAAGACCGGCCGCGAGATCGCCGACGTCGCCGGCGAGGAGCCCGGCTGGTCGTCGAAAACCGGCCGGATCCGCAAGCGGAAAACCAAGCCGCCGCCCGAACCCGAACAGGCCCCAGTCGACCTGCCCGACCCCGCCCGGGTGAAGGGCGCGAAGAAAGCGCCGATGCCCGATTTCGTCGCGCCCATGCTGGCAACGCTCGTGTCCTCGGCCCCTTCGGGCGCGCGCTGGCTGCACGAGATCAAGTTCGACGGCTACCGGCTGCAGGCGCGCATCGAGCCCGGCCGCGCCAAGCTGCTCACCCGCTCCGGGCTCGACTGGACGAAAAAATTCGGCAAGCCCGTTCTGGCCGCCCTGCGGGCGCTTCCGCTCGGCACGGCGATCATCGACGGCGAGCTGGTGGTCGAGAACCATGCCGGCGCCTCCGATTTCTCCGCGCTGCAGGCCGATCTCAGCGAGGGCCGCGCCGACCGCTTCATCTTCTACGTCTTCGATCTTCTCCATCTCGACGGCTACGATCTCGCCGCGGTGCCGCTGATCGAACGCAAGGCCATGCTCGAACCGATCGTCGCCGGCGCCGCCGGGCCGATCCGCTTCAGCAGCCATTTCGACGAGGGCGGCGACATGGTGCTGCGCCATGCCTGCCGGCTGAGCCTCGAGGGCATCGTCTCGAAGCTGCGCGACGCGCCCTACCGGCCCGGCCGCACCAGAAGCTGGGTCAAGGCGAAATGCTCCGCCCGGCAGGAATTCGTCATCGGCGGCTACGTGCCTTCCAGCGTGTCGCAAAAGGCGATCGGCTCGCTGGTGCTCGGCGTATACGAGGGCGAGGCGCTGCACCATGTCGGCCGCGTCGGCACCGGCTTCAGCGGCGCCGTGGCCGCCGATCTGTTCCGCCGGCTCGAACGGATCCGCGCCCCCGCCAGCCCATTTGCCGGACGCCTGACCGCCGAGGAGGCGCGGCAGGTCAAATATGTCCGCCCCGAACTGGTGGCCGAGATCGAGTTCCGCGCCTGGACCGCCGACGGCCATCTGCGCCACGCCGCCTTCCGCGGCCTGCGCGAGGACAAGGAAGCGAAAGAGATCGTGCGCGAAACCCCCAAATCCGCCGCCAAATCCGCCGCCAAGCCCGCCCCCGCCCAGCGCCGCACCGTCAAATTGACCCATCCCGACCGGCTCTACTGGCCCGACGAGGGCGTCACCAAGGAAGGGCTCGCCGACTACTACGCCGAGATCTGGCGCCATATCGCGCCCCATATCGTCGGCCGCCCGCTGGCGCTGCTGCGCTGCCCCAACGGCATCACGGGAGAAAAATTCTTCCAAAAGCACGCCTGGAAAGGTCTCAACCTCAACATCGTATTGATCAAGGACCCCAAGGACCCGGACGATGCGCCGCTGATCAGCATCGACGACCTCGACGGGCTGATGGCTCTGGTGCAGTCCGCGGTGCTCGAAATCCATCCCTGGGGCTCGACCATCGCCGATTGGGAGCGCCCCGACACGATCGTCATGGACCTCGACCCGGACGACGTGCCCTGGGAATCGGTGATCGACGCTGCACAGGAGGTGCGCCAGCGCCTCGTCGATGCGGGCCTTGCCGCCTTCGTGAAAACCTCCGGCGGCAAGGGCCTGCACGTCGTCGCCCCGCTCAAGCCGAAGGCCGACTGGGCCACGGTCAAGGCCTTCACCAAGGGGCTGGCCGACGCCATGGCCGCCGACGATCCGAAACGCTACGTCTCGACCATCAGCAAGGCCAAGCGTCGCGGCAGGATCCTCATCGACTATCTGCGCAACCAGCGCGGCTCCACCGCCGTCGCCGCCTATTCGACGCGCGCCCGGCCCGGCGCCGCCGTTTCCGCCCCGCTCGCCTGGGACGAGCTCGGCCCGGGCATCGGGCCCGCCTATTTCACGCTCGAGAACATGCCCACGCGGCTGGCCGCCCTGTCCGCCGATCCCTGGGACGGCTTTCGCGCCGCCGCAGCCCCGCTCGAGACCGGAAAAACGCGGCGCAGGAAAGCGGCCTGACCCGCTACTTCTTCGCCTTCGGCTCCTGCGCCCTGTTCCGGATCCGCAGGGCGCCGCCCTCCGGATTGTCGATCTCGAAGGCGTTGGTCTTGCGCACCAGATCGCTCAGCTTGCGAAAGCCGAAGGTGCGCGGGTCGAAATCGGAGGCCATGTTGGCGAGCTGGGTGCCCACCACCCCCAGCGGCACCCAGCCATCCTCGCTTTCCACCTGCCGCAAGACCTTGCGGATGATCGGCACCGCCGCGGATGGCGGCTGCAAGGGCTTCGCGCTCGCCACCGCTTCCGGCTCGTTGGCCGGCGCCGTGGGCAGCAGGTTCTCGGTGTAGACGAAGCGCCGGCAGGCCTGGCGGAAGCTCTCCGGCGTCTTCTGCTCGCCGAAGCCGAACACGTCGATCCCCTGCTCGCGGATGCGCGCGGCGAGCCGGGTGAAATCGCTGTCGGAGGAAACGAGGCAGAACCCGTCGAACCGTCCGCTATGCAGCAGGTCCATCGCATCGATCACCAGCGTGATGTCCGAGGCGTTCTTGCCGGTGGTGTAGGCGAATTGCTGCTGCGGGATGATCGCATGCGTCGACAGCACATCCGCCCAGGCCTTGGACCGGGCGCTGGAAAAATCGCCATAGATGCGCCTGACGCTGGCCTCGCCGATCTTGGCGATCTCCTCGAACAGGCCGTCGACGATCTTGGCCGAGGCATTGTCGGCATCGATGAGCACCGCAAGGCGCGGCGAGCGGGATTCGGATGGCATGAATCATATCCGGCGATGGGGAACGGTCGGCGCACGATAGAGCGTTTCCAACAAAAGTGGCTACCACTTTTGCGGTTCGGAAACGCGACAAACCAATAACTTAGAGCTCCTGTTCTGATTCAATCAGAACAGGAAATGCTCTAGCGGGCGCCGCCCTTGCGGTCGAGTTGCCGCCCCCTATCCGCGCTTTGCCTTGCGCTCCGAGCCGAGGCTCTTCTTGAGCGCGTCCATGATGTTGATGACGTTGCCCGCCGGCGCCTCGGAAACCGGCTTGGATTTGGCCGGGCGCTTGCGGCCCTTCTTCTTGGCGGCGATGATGTCGAGCAGGTTTTCCTGCACCGGGTCCGCCGCCATTTTCGGCGTCCAGTCCTGCCGCCGCTCGTCGATCAGCCGCGTCACTAGCTTCATCAGCTCCGCATCGGGCCTGGCCTTGCCGATATCGCCGAAATAATCGGCTTCGTCGCGCAGCTCGTCGCCATAGCGCAGCGTCCACAACACGATGCCCTTGTCGCGCGGCTCGAGCATCACCGCGCGCTCGCGCCGGTAGAGCACCAGCCGCGAGACGCCCACCGTTTCCGTCGCCGCCATGGCGTCGCGGATGACCGAGAACGCCTCCTCCCCCACCTGGTCGTTCGGCATCAGGTAATGCGGCTTGTCGAACCACACCCATTCGATGCTGTCGGACGGCACGAACATGTCGATGTCTATGGTGCGCGTGCTGTCCAGCGCCACCGCCTCCAGCTCGTCGTCCTCGAGGAGCACATGCTCGTCCTCGCCGCGCGGATAGCCCTTGACCTCGTCGTCCTCGTCGACCGGCTTGCCGGTTTCGGCGTCGACATACTGGCTGACGACGCGATTGCCCGTCTTGCGGTTGAGCGTATGGAACCGCACCTTCTCGCTCTCGGAGGTGGCCGGCATCATGGTGACCGGGCAGGTGACCAGCGAAAGCTTCAGATAGCCCTTCCAGAACGAGCGCGGCGGTGCCATGGAATCCTCCGGCGGAGCGGTTCCGCCTTCAGAGCGGGAAACGCCGCGTGGCGCCGTTCGTTGCCGAAAGCAACATATGCGGGAACCGGGGCGGGCCCTCGGGGATTCCTGCTCTTGGCCGGATGCGACGGCACCCCGCCCCGGTGCGACGCCCCGGTCGCTTGCGGCGCGGCACAAAAGGGGTTAGCACCGGACGCGTTCACCCTTCGCCACGGCTGAGCCGGGATCTTTCCGCTCCATGACCTACGTCGTCACCGACAACTGCATCAAGTGCAAGTACACCGACTGCGTCGAGGTGTGCCCGGTCGACTGTTTCTACGAAGGCGAGAACATGCTCGTCATCCACCCCGACGAATGCATCGATTGCGGTGTGTGCGAGCCCGAATGCCCCGCCGAGGCAATCAAGCCCGACACCGAGAGCGGGCTCGACAGATGGCTCGAGATCAACGCCAAATATTCGGCGTCCTGGCCCAACCTCACCGAGCGCCGCGATCCGCCCGACGACGCCAAGCAATTCGACGGCGAGGCCGGCAAGTTCGAGAAATACTTCTCCGAGGCCCCCGGCGAGGGCGACTGACCGCCCGCCCGCTCCCCTGCACCGCACCGGCATCGAAGCGTTAAGCGCTCCGAATCGAGTCTTTTGATTCTGCTGAATTTTTGTGCTAGTGTACGATTACATGCAGTCAAGCCGGTCATTTCGAAGCTGTGCCGCCAGGGCACATTTTTTTTGACA
>JAEWHZ010000336.1 GCA_023387585.1 Pseudomonadota bacterium | reverse complement strand
CGGATTCGACAAAACTCATCAATCCTCTCCACGGACCATGGTGAAGAAATCGACGCGGGTGGCGGCGGCCTGTTCGCGCTTCTCGCGGTCGGACGCGGCACAAGCGGCGCGCAGGGGCGCGAGGATGGCGGATTCGACGGATTCGGGATCGCGCTGGCGCAGGGCATCGACAATGGCGATGGTTTCGGCGCGGGCGTGATCGCGTCCGAGGCAGTAGCCATGGCCGATCTCGCCGGTGTCGAGGCGGATGCTGGCGCGGCTGACCGTCGCCTCGCCGAGATTGAATTTCTGGCCGCCGCCGCCGATGCGGCCGCGCACCATGACCAGGCCGGTCTCGGGCCCGCGCACCCGGCGATGGACAGGCTTTTGCGGCCAGGACTCCCAGGCGCGGGCGAAGGCGGCGGTGGGAGCGGCGGCGAGCAGGTCGAGCGCGGCCTTGCGGGCGGGGTCGGGATTCTGCGGCGCGGCGTCGGGCATTCCGGTGTCAGGCATTTTCATGGGCAACCCCACTTGTCTATTTAACTAGACAACTATAGTGTCGAATCCGCTCGTAAACCTTCCATGTGAAAATGCAATGACAGAATCGCGCGACGTTCACGGCGGAGTGGCGCTGTGGCGCCGGATCGCCGATGCGCTGCGGCTCGACATCGTCGGCGGCAAGCTGGCACCGGGCGACAGGTTGCCGAGCGAGGCCATGCTGGCGAAACGGTTCGCCGCCAATCGCCACACCGTGCGGCGCGCGCTCGGCGTGCTGGCCGAGGACGGCGTGGTGGTGGCGGAGCAGGGGCGCGGCACCTTCGTGCGCAGCGCGCGGAGGCTCGCCTATCCCATCGGGCGGCGGACGCGATTTTCCACCGGGCTGGCCGGGCAGGCGCGGGACCTTTCCGCGCGGCATCTGGGGCACAGGATCGAGACCGTTTCGGCGGCATCGGCGCGGGCGCTGGAGCTGAGGCCGGGGACGCGGGCGGTGCGCATAGACGGGGTGTCCTCGGCCGACGGGATCGCGGTGTCGCGCTCGACCACCTGGCTACCCTATCGGCGCTTCCCTGATTTCGGCGAACGGATCGCGGCGATGAAGTCCTTCACCGCGGTGTTCGCCAGCTATGGCATCGGCGACTATGTGCGCGTCTCGACGCGGATTTCGGCGCGGCATGCCGATGTCGAGGAAACCGAGCTGCTGGGGCTGGCGCCGGGGGGGATCGTGCTGGTGGCGGAGGCGGTGGATGCCGACCCCGAGGGCGTGCCGATCTCTTATGCGCTGACGCGGTTTCCGGCGGAGCGGATGGAGCTGGTGGTTTAGGGACGTTCATGCCACCCGTCCTCGTGGTTCGAGGCTTTGCTGCGCAAAGGCAGGAAGTCTATACCGGCTGCGGCAGGGCGAGTTGCTGCAACAGATCGACGAAGCGGGCGCCGGCGGTTTCGAGGGGACCGGAATTGTCGATCTCGACGGCGCCTTCGGGCAAAGGGCGATCGAGGGTGCGCGCGAGGCGGTTCTCGATGGCGTCCTCGGTTTCGCGGCCGCGGGCGGCGAGACGGCGGGCGATCACTTCGCGGCTGGCGGTGACGGCGACGATGCGGGCGCCGGGATAGCGGGCGATCATCGCTGGCAGCACGGCGCGCGAGAGGTTGGCGACGACCACACGGCCGGCGGCCAGATCGTCTTCGAGGGTGACGGGCAGGCCGTAGTCGAGCCCGTGCGCGCTCCAGCTCAGCGCGAAGGCGCCATCGCGTTCGGCGCGGCGGAACGCGGCGGCGTCGAGGGTGTCGTGATCCTCGCTCGCGGGATCGACCGGGCGGGTGATGATGCGGCGCACGAAAACGATGCCGCCTGTGCCGGCGAGGTGCTCGCCGGCATAGCGGATCAGGCTGTCCTTGCCGGCGCCGCTGGGGCCGACCACGGCGACGAACACGCCCTTCATATCACCCGCCGGCCCTGGCGCCAGACGGTGAGGACGATGGGGATGCCGGCCTCGACGCGCAGATGGACGAGGTCGGCGCGCTTGCCCATTGCGATCTCGCCGCGATCGTCGAGACCCGCGGCGGCGGCGGGGCGCTTGGTCACCAGTTGCACCGCCTGCGGCAACGCGATCTGCGCGACATTGTCGGCGAGGCAGAAGGCGGATTGCAGCATGGAGAACGGGATATAGTCCGAGGACAGGATGTCGAGCAGGCCCTGTTCGGCCAGCGCCCGGGCCGAAACATTGCCCGAATGCGAGCCGCCGCGCACGACGTTCGGCCCGCCCATGAGGATGGCCATGCCGGCCTGTCGCGAGGCCTCGGCGGCGGCGCGGGTGGTGGGGAACTCGGCGACGCGGGTGCCGAGCTCGACGGCTTCGGCGACGTGGTCGGGCGTCGCATCGTCGTGGCTCGCGAGCACGATGCCGGCCTCGTGGCACAATTGGGCGATGGCGCGGCGGTGGCGGTCGGCGAATTGCCGGGACTCGCCGTGGCGGCGGGCGATGAAAGCCTCCAGCGCCGCATCGCTCATCTTGAGCTTGCCCTGGTAATAGGTGCGGTAGGCTTCCGGATCGGCGAACTGGCGCTGGCCGGGGGCGTGGTCCATCAACGAGGCGAGCCGGACCAGGGGATGGTCCTTGATGGCGAGGAAGCTTTCGAGGCAGTCGGGCGCCGAGACCTCGCAGCGCAGATGGATCAGGTGCTCGGCGCGCAGGCGCCCGGCGGTGACGCCGGCTTCCACCGCATCGGCCAGCTGGCGCAGTTCGCCGGGGGCGACGTCGGCATGCTCGTCTATGCCGACGCGGATGGCGTCGAACACGGTGGTGATGCCGGAGGCGGCGATCTGGGCGTCATGCGCCTGCACGGCGGCGATCGGGTTCCAGCGCACTTTCGGGCGCGGGGCGAAGTGGGTTTCGAGATGGTCGGTGTGCAGCTCGACGAGGCCGGGGATGAGGTAGTCGCCGTCGAGATCGACATCCTCGCGGCGCGTGCCGGGACGGATATCGGCGATGATGCCGTCCTCGACGACGACGCTGCCTTCGACGAGCGAATCGGCGAGGACGATGGTGGCATTGGACAGGATCATGGGCGGCCCCGGGAAAAGCGCCCCGGCACTAGCTGAGCTTTGTGACAGTTCGACATCACCACTCGAAGGGTTCGAGCGCGCGGCGCCGGCCGAGCAGGAAGGCGTCGGCGGTGAGGAGGAGAGGGGAGCCGTCCATCTCGCTTTCGCCACGCGCCAGCAGTTCGGCGAAGCGTTCATAGATGCGCTCATATTCCTCGGACGGTTCATCGACCACGGTTTCGCCGTTCACCTTGAGCACCGTGCCGCCCTTTTCGAGGGCGAGCTTTTTGCCCGCTTGCGTGGTGATGGAGATGGTCCAGACCTCGCCCGCCTCTTCGAGCCAGTTGAAATGCGCGCTCAGCTTGGGCTGGTGCGGCTGGGCGGAGCGAAAGCTCAGCGCGACGTCGACCGGCGTGTCGCGGTTTTCCGGAAAGCCGAGATCGGCGCTTTCGACGAAGGCCGGGAACGGCATGATCCTGGTGAAGATCGACAGGGCGTTGATACCGGGATCGCAGACGCCGAACCCGCCCGGCTGCCAGACCCAGTCCTGGCCCGGATGCCATTTTCGCACGCTTTCGCGCCAGTCGATGCGCAGTTCGGCAACGCCTTCCGCGGCGAGGATGTCGCGGGCGCGGTCGACGGCTTCGTTGTAGCGCGAGTGCCAGGTCTGGAACAGCACGCGTCCCTTTTCACGCCCATAAGCGACGAGGTCCTGGAACTCGGTGATCGAGGGGGTGGGCGGCTTTTCGAGCAGCACGTCGCGCCCGGCATCGATGGCCTCGCGCACAAAGGCGTGGCGCACGCCCGGCGGGGTGCAGATGGCGACCAGCTTCACCTCGGGCATGGCGGCGTAGAATTCGGCGGCGGTGCGGAACACCGGCATCTTCCCATGCGCGACGCCGCGGCCGGACACGGTGGCGGCGAGCTCGAAGGATTCGGATTTGTCGATGACCGGCAAATGCTGGTCGATGGCGATCTTGCCGACGCCGATGACGGCGATCTTGTGCCTGGCCATGGTTTTCGCTTTTCTCCTCGCAAGGGCTCGGGTGCTATTGAGCAAACGCAAATGCGCCTGCCAAGCGCTCACCGCACCAGAACAGCGCGGAAATCGTTGACGTTGGTGCCGGTGGGGCCGGTTTCGAACAGGTCGCCGATGGCGGCGAAGGCGGAGTAGGCGTCGTTGGCGGAGAGGGCGGCCAGGGGGTCGATGCCGGCCTTGCGCATGCGGGTGACGGTGCCACCATCGGCGAAGGCTCCGGCATTGGTTTCGGTGCCGTCTATGCCGTCGGTGTCGGCGGCGAGCGCGGTGATGCCGTCGAGCCCGTCGATGGCGATAGCGAAGGCGAGCAGGAATTCGCTGTTGCGGCCGCCGCGGCCCCTGCCGCCGTCGGTGCGCGGGCGGATGGTGACGGTAGTCTCGCCGCCCGAAAGCAGGATGGCGGGACGGGCGAAGGGGCGGTTGCGGGTGGCGATCTCGCGGGCGAGGGCGGCATGGACGCGCCCGACCTCGCGCGCCTCGCCCTCGATGGCGTCGGACAGGATGGCGGGCGTGACGCCGGCGGCGCGCGCGGCTTCGGCGGCAGCTTCGAGCGAGATGGCTGCCGAGGCGATGGTGGAAACGGTGTTGGCGGCAAAAACCGGATCGGAGGGCTGGGGCGCGGGATTATCCTCGCCGGCGAAGAGGGCAGCGACGGAAGGCGGCAGTTCGATGCCGTAAAGCCCGACCAGCCTTCGCGCCTCGGCGCGGGTGACGGCGGAGGCGATGGTGGGGCCGGAGGCGACCACGGCCGGATCGTCGCCGGGCACGTCGGAGACGACGAGGGTGGCGACGCGGGCCGGGGCGGCGGCGCGGGCGAGGCGCCCGCCCTTGACGGCGGAGGCCTGGTTGCGCACCGCGTTCATCACCGAGATCGGGGCACCGGAGGCGAGCAGGGCCGAGTTGAGCGCCTGCTCGTCCTCGAGCGTCAGCCCATCGGCCGGGGCGGGGAGCAGCGAGGAACCGCCGCCCGAGATCAGCGCCACGACGAGATCGTCCCCGGTGAGGTTCGAGACGAGATCGACCAGGCGCTGCGCCGCGACGAACCCGGCATGATCGGGGACCGGGTGGGCGGCCTCGACGATCTCGATGCGCTCGCAGGGGACGCCATAGCCGTAGCGGGTGACGACGAGGCCGGTGAGCGGATGGGGCCAGGCGGCTTCGAAAGCGCGGGCCATCTGCGCCGAGGCCTTGCCGGCGCCGATCACCACGGTGCGGCCGCGCGGCGGCGGCGGCAGATGGGCGGCGATGGCCCGTTCCGGCATGGCCGCGGCCACGGCACGGGCAAAAAGATCGGACAGGAAAGGGCGGTCGGCTTCAGGCGTATCGGGGCGATCGGACACGGAAAACTCTCTAAAATCCCTGGTTGGTCGCGTTTCCGAACCGCAAAACCGGTGGCCGCTTTTGCGGGAAACCCTCCGAAAAGGGCGGTTGGGCGAACAAGGCGGATGCCTATCACCATCTTGACATGGAAGCGCAGTAACGGCCATCGCTTCGAGCTGGCGCGCGTCCGCCCGCCTGTCCGACACCACAGGAGACCCGCATGGCGGAACGATACGCGATCTATTATGCGCCTTCCGCGACCAGCGCCCTGTGGGAGCGCGCCTCGGCCTGGCTGGGGCGCGACGCGCAGACGGGCGAGAATGTCGA
>JAEWHZ010000226.1 GCA_023387585.1 Pseudomonadota bacterium | reverse complement strand
TTGCGCCGGCTGCCCGAACTCAATGTCGACCTCGTCGACACCGCCGAGAGCTACGGCCCCTATATCTCCGAGGACCTGATCGGCGAGGCGCTGGCGCCCTATGCCGCCGGCACCATCATCGCCACCAAGAGCGGGCTGACCCGCACCGGCCCCGACCAGTGGCTGCAGCTCGGGCGCCCCGAATTCCTGCGCCAGGGCGTGATGATGAGCCTGCGGCGCCTGAAGCTTGAGCGCATCGATCTGTGGCAGTTGCACCGGATCGATGCCAGGGTGCCGCGCGACGAGCAGTTCGGCGTCATCGCCGACATGCGGCGCGAGGGCCTGATCCGCCATGTCGGGCTGAGCGAGGTGAGCGTCGCGGACATCGAGGATGCCGCGAAGCACTTCCCCGTCACCACGGTCCAGAACCTTTACAATTTCGCCAACCGCCGTAGCGAGGACGTGCTGGCCCATTGCGAGGCCAATGATATCGGCTTCATCCCCTGGGCGCCGCTGGCCGGCGGCGCGCTGGTCGAGGGGCATGACGAGGCCAGGGCCATCATGCACCGCCACGGCGCCTCGGCCAGCCAGATCGCGCTGGCCTGGCTGCTGAAGCGCAGCCCGGTTATGCTGCCCATCCCCGGCACCGGCAGGCTGGCCCATCTCGAGGACAATGTCGCCGCCGCCGACATCGAATTGAGCGACGACGATTTCACGACGCTCGACGCCGTCGCCGGCCCGCGCTGAGGCGGGAGAAGAAAAATTTGCTACGCCGCGCCGCGCGGTATTGGGATTTTCTACCCCGGCTCGAATCTTTGGGGCGCCATGCTTTGCGGCCGATGCCGCCGAATTGCCATGATTGCGCCAACGCGGCCTTTCCGCGTCATCGACAATGAGGCAGGAATGACCAATCTCAAGACTATTCTGGCTGCATTCGCCGGAACCGTGGCGCTCGCCGCCGCGCCGGCCCTTGCGCAGGACGGGCCGCTCGTCACCGCCGACTGGCTGGCCGACAACCTTTCCAACCCCGATGTGCGCGTATTCGAGGTCAGCGTCGACACCGGCGTCTATGAGCGCGGCCACATCCCCGGCGCCGTGAACCTCAACTGGCACACCGACCTGGTCGACACCGTGCGCCGCGACATCGTCTCCTCGGACAATCTCGAGGCCCTGCTGCGCGAGGCCGGCGTCACCGAGGACACCACCATCGTTCTCTATGGCGACAGCAACAACTGGTTCGCCGCCTGGGGCGCCTGGGTGTTCGACGTCCACGGCCTGGGCGACGTGAAGCTGCTCGACGGCGGGCGCAAGCTGTGGGAGGCCGAGGGCCTGCCGCTCGACACCGCTGCTCCCGAATACGCCGCTTCCGAGATCGATCTGGCTGACGAGCCGGCCGATCTGCGCGCGCGTCTCGTCGACGTGCTCGCCGTGGTCGATGGCGGTGTCGACGCCGCCATCGTCGACATTCGCGGCCCGGCCGAGTTCAACGGCGAGATCTTCGCCCCCGAAGGGGTGCAGGAGCTTTCGATCCGCGCCGGCCACGTCCCGGGCGCCGTCAACTTCCCCTGGGGCAATGCGGTGAACGAGGACGGCACCTTCAAGTCGCCCGACGAGCTGCGCGCCGCCTTCGCCGAGCTCGGCATCGACGGCTCGCGCCCGATCATCACCTATTGCCGCATCGGCGAGCGGTCGAGCCACACCTGGTTCGCCCTGAGCCGCATCCTCGGCTACGAGGTGCGCAATTATGACGGCTCGTGGACCGAGTACGGCAATGCCGTGGGCGTCCCGATCGAGAATCCGTCGGGCACCGTGTGGGGCCGCACCTGACACCCACTTTCGGTTAAGCTATCAAGCAACGGGCGCGAAAGCGCCCGTTGCCTCGTTCCGGAGACCTTCATGAGCGCGCCGATCCTTCGTTATGCCGTTTCCGGTGCTATCGCCGTGGCCATCGCCGCCGGCTTCCTGGCGCTGAACGGACAGGGGCCGGCCGGCCGGCCGCTGGCGCTGTCGCTGCTGCTCGGCGCCGCCTTCGGCGCGGTGCTGCAACGCAGCCGCTTCTGTTTTTACTGCAATTTCCGCGACCTCGTCGAAAAGCGCGAGGTCAGCGGCGTCCTCGCCATCCTCGTCGCCCTCGCCGTCGGCGCCGTCGGCTACACGCTGATCTTCGGCGCCTGGCTGCCCACGCCCGCGGCCGAGCGCCTGCCCCCCACCGCCCATATCGGCCCGGTCAGCATCACCCTGTTCGTCGCCGCCTTCGCCTTCGGGCTCGGCATGGCGATTTCCGGCTCGTGCCTGTCCGCCCATTTCTACCGGCTGGCCGAGGGCTCGGTGATCTCGCCCTTCGCCATCATCGGCGCCGCCATCGGCTTCGGCATCGGCTTTCTCACCTGGAACCCGCTGTTCCTCGCCATGACCTCGGACGCGGTCATCGTGTGGTTCCCGCACACGCTCGACTATGCCGGCAGCCTCGTCGCGACCCTCATCGCGCTCGCCGCCATCGCCGCCATCGCCTTCTGGTGGGCCCGCCCCAGGCCGCCCGAGCCCGCCGCCGCGCTTGACGGCCGCCAGGCGCTGAACAACCTGTTCATCCGCCGCTGGCCGCCCGTGGTCGCCGGCACGCTGGTCGGCATCATCTCGACGCTCGCCTATTTCCGCGTCGCCCCGCTCGGCGTCACCGCCGAGCTCGGCAGCCTGGTGCGCACCGCCGGCACCGATTTCGGCGTCATCTCCAACACCCTGTTCGGCCTCGACGGTCTGCGTGGCTGCGCCACGGTGATCAAGGAAGCTCTGCTTTCGAACAACGGGTTGTTCGTGCTCGGGCTGATCGGGGCGAGCTTCATCACCTCGCTGATCGCCGACCAGTTCCGCCCCCGCAAGCTCACCGGCACCGACGTGCTACGCGGGCTGACCGGCGGGCTGCTGCTCGGCTGGGGCGCCATGACGGCGCTCGGCTGCACCGTCGGCGTGCTGCTCTCCGGCATCCACGCCGGCTCGCTCTCGGGCTGGGTCTTCCTGCTGATGTGCTGCACCGGCGCCGCCCTCGGCATGCTGGCCGCCCGCAGCTTCGGCCGCCGCACCGTGGCGGCATGAACCCAAAATAAAAAGCGCAGCCCGGAGGCTGCGCCTTATTTGGTGCTGTCGAAGCTTGTTAACAGCCAGACCGCGTTTTCTGAACTACTAGGCAGTAAGAGACTTATGGCAGAAGCGGCGCGGCTAGACAAGCCAGGCTGTTGGTTGCACCGAGGCGGATCACCGGAGCGTTTCCGCTGGACCGCGTTTTCTGAACTGCTAGGCTTCCGGCCGACCCCGGCGGCAAGACGATGTAGTTGCCGCTGGACCGCGTTTTCTGAACTGCTAGGCTTACCTCGGCGGTTGGGATGCAAGCCCGCCCGTTGCCGCTGGACCGCGTTTTCTGAACTGCTAGGCTGCCGGCCATGGGTAAGAGCGCGCTGGCCTCCGTTGCCGCTGGAC
>JAEWHZ010000217.1 GCA_023387585.1 Pseudomonadota bacterium | reverse complement strand
TCAGCCGGTTGACCGCCAGCGCCATGTCGGCGGCATCGGCGCCGACCACGGTGATGTTGTGGCTGTCATGCCCGACCGAGGAGGCGATGGCGCCGCGCTTGAGCCCGAAGCCGGTGACGAAGGCGGTGGCGATGTTGCCGGTCCTGCCGTGGCGCTCGACGACGGCGAGCTTGATGACGTCGGCTTCGAGGTCGGGTTCGAGCCCGTTCTCGCCCTGCGCCAGCACGGCGCTTTCGCGGAAGGTGAGGATCAGCCCGGGGCGCACGCCGATCACGGGCACCTCGTTGCGGTCGGGCTTTGGAGCGACGGCGAAATTTTCGGCACTGACGGGTTTCGCCTTCACCGAATTGCGCCCGACCGGCGGGATGATTTCGCGCGCGGCAAACAGCTCCGGGTCGACGAGGCGGCCGGCGGCGATCACGTCGCTGACGGCGCAGGCGGTGAGGTCGTCGACCAGCACGATATCGGCGCGCCAGCCGGGTGCGACCAGCCCGCGATCCCTGAGCCCGAAGATGCGTGCGGCGGAATGCGAGGCGGCGCGGTAGACGTGGTGCAGCGGCCTGCCATGGCCGATCAGCCGGCGGATCAGTGCGTCGATATGGCCTTCCTCGGCGATGTCGAGCGGATTGCGGTCGTCGGTGCAGAGGGCAACATAGGCGGAGCTGTCGGCATCGAGGATCTCGGCGAGCGCGTCGAGATCCTTGGACACCGAGCCCTCGCGGATCAGGATCGCCATGCCCTTCGAAAGCTTCTCGCGCGCCTCGGCGGCGCTGGTCGCCTCGTGGTCGGTGCGGATTCCGGCGGCGAGATAGCCGTTGAGCGCGAGCCCCGAGAGCAGCGGCGCATGCCCGTCTATATGCCCGCCCTGAAAGGCGGCGAGTTTGGCGAGGACGCCCGGATCGGCGTTGAGCACGCCAGGAAAATTCATCATCTCGGCCAGCCCGATCACCTTGGGATGGGCGCGGAAAGGTTCGAGATCCGCGATTTCCAAACTGGCGCCGGCGGTCTCGAAGCCCGTGGCGGGCACGCAGGACGAGAGATTGACGCGGATGTCCATCGCCGTGCGCTCGGCGGCGGCGAGGAAATAGGCGATGCCCTCGGCGCCGAGCACATTGGCGATCTCGTGTGGGTCGCAGATCACGGTGGTGACGCCGCGCGGCAGCACGCAGCGGTCGAACTCGAACGGGGTGACGAGCGAGGATTCGATGTGCAGATGCGTGTCGATGAAGCCCGGAACGGCGACGCGCCCGCGCCCATCCACGGTTTCAAGCCCTTCATAGCGCCCATGGGTGCCGACGATGCGATCCTCGACCACGGCGATATCGGTCTCGGTGATGGCGCCGGTGATCACGTCCAGCAGGCGCACGCCGCTTATGACGAGATCGGCTTCCGCCTTGCCCTGGCCGGCCGCGATCATGCGGGCGAGGCGTTCGGGCGTCGGCGGGGCGGGGCTGGACATGGGGTGGCGATCCTGAACCGGTTCGCTGAAAGGTCAACCGCACGGCGGAAACGGTCAAGCCCCGCCATGCCGCCTTCGGAACCTGCGCACTCGGCCCACGTTGACCCGACGAGCACAGAAAGGGGCAGTTTCATGGAGACCTATGATCCGCACAAGACGCCGACCGAAGCGCGGCAGGCCAGCGACCGGCGCATGAACCTGCGGGTGCTGACCATCTCGCTGATCGCCATCGTCGTGCTGTTCGCCATCATCTTCGCAATCTTCACGGCCTTGCAGCCCGCAAGCTGACCATGGCGCGGGGGCTCAGGCGCGTCGGGCGCGCCCATCTGACGCTGAGGCGCGAGCCGCATCGCGACGGGTTCCGGTTTCTCGACGGGGATGCGAACGAGATCGCAGACGAAAAGACGCTGGCGCGGCTGTCGGGGCTCGGAATTCCCCCGGCCTGGAAGACGGTGCGCATCGCAGCGCTGGCCAGCGCCCATCTGCAGGCCATCGGCGTCGACGAGGCCGGGCGCACGCAATATATCTACCATGCCGACTGGGAAGAGCGCCGCGCCGAGAAGAAGCAGGAGCGGCTGTCGGCGTTGACGTCCGCCTTGCCGCGCATCCGGCGGGCGGTTTCGCGCGATCTCGCGGCGGAAACCGGCTCGCTCGAGCTGGCACAGGCGATCTGCGTGGCGCTGATCGACCGCACCGGCATGCGGCTGGGGCGCGAGCGCTATCTCAAATCGGCCGGCACGCGCGGGGCGGGCACGCTGTTCAAGCGCGATGTGACGCTGGACGGCGATGCGATCTGCATCCGCTTTCCCGCCAAGGGCGGCAAGAAGGCGGAATACTGCTTCACCGACAAGCGGCTGGCCGCAGCGCTCCGGCGCATGCTGACGCTGAAGGGCAGGCGGCTGCTCAACCATCGCGGCAATGACGGCAGGATACGCCCGCTGCCGACCGGGGCGGCCAACGCCTATCTGCGCGAACGCGCGCGGGCTTCGGTCTCGGCCAAGGATTTCCGCACCCTGCACGCCAGTGCCCTGGCCGGGGAGGCGCTCAGCCGCAGCGAGGCCGTTACGGCAACCGCGCGCAAGCGCCACGCGGCGAGCGTCGTGCGCGAGGTGGCCGCCTTCCTGCGCAATACGCCTTCCATCTGCCGCAAGAGCTATATCGCGCCATGCCTGTTCCGGCTCTATGAGGATGGTTCGCTGGCAACGGCCTGGGCGGTGGGGCGCGCCGTGCGCGGCCTGCGCCGGCGCGAGATGTGCCTCGCCGCCGTGATCGGGCGGGCTTAAGCCGTGAGCAGCCGGCGGCTGCGCGTATCGCAGGCGGCGAAGCGTCTCAGGATCGTCTCGGCCGAGACCGGCGCCGAGAACAAAAAGCCCTGCAGCACATTGCAGCCGAGACCGGCGAGGATCGCCGCCTGCGCCTCCGTCTCGACCCCTTCGGCGGTGATGTCGAGCTGCATGGCGTGGGCGAGGCGCATTATGGCCTCGACGATGGCGACCGAGACATGACCCTCGGCCAGCTGGGCGATGAAGGAGCGGTCGATCTTGATGCGGTCGACCGGATAGCGCTCGAGATAGCTCAGCGAGGAATAGCCGGTGCCGAAATCGTCGAGCGCGATATGGATGCCGATGGCGC
>JAEWHZ010000184.1 GCA_023387585.1 Pseudomonadota bacterium | reverse complement strand
ATCAAGATCGGCATCATGGACGAGGAGCGGCGCACCTCGGCCAATCTCAAGGCCGCGATCCATGCGGCGCGCCAGCGGGTGTTCTTCATCAATACCGGCTTTCTCGACCGCACCGGCGACGAGATCCACACCGCCATGGAAGCCGGCGCCGTGCTGCGCAAGGACGACATCAAGGCGGAGCGCTGGCTGGCCGCCTATGAGGACCGCAACGTGCTGATCGGCATCGCCACCGGCTTTTCGGGGCGCGCGCAGATCGGCAAGGGCATGTGGGCGCGGCCCGACGACATGGCGGCGATGCTGGAGGCCAAGATCGGCCATCCGAAATCGGGCGCCAACACCGCCTGGGTGCCCTCGCCTACGGCGGCGACGCTGCATGCGCTGCATTATCACGAGGTCGACGTGTTCGAGGCGCAGAAGCGCCGGCACAACGAGCCGACCCCGCCGCTGTCCGAACTGTTCTCCATGCCGACGCTACGCCCGTTCGAGCTGAGCCGCGAGGAGATCACCCGCGAACTCGAGAACAACGCGCAGGGCATTCTGGGCTATGTGGTGCGCTGGGTGCAGCAGGGCGTGGGCTGCTCCAAGGTGCCCGACATCAACGACGTGCAGCTGATGGAGGACCGCGCCACCTGCCGCATTTCCAGCCAGGCCGTCGCCAACTGGCTGCGCCACGGGCTGGTGTCGCGCGACGAGGTGACGAGCGTGTTCGAGCGCATGGCGGAGATCGTCGACCAGCAGAATGCGGGCGACGCCGCCTACCGGCCGATGGCGGAGAATTTCCACTCGATCGCCTTCCAGGCCGCGCTCGATCTGGCGCTGCACGGCGCCGACCAGCCTTCGGGCTATACCGAGCCGATCCTGCATGAGCGCCGCCGCCGGGTTAAGGCGCGCGATGCCGCCAAGACGACAAACGCTCAGAGCTGACAGGCCGGCAGCACCAGCGCCGAGGGCGTGTCCGGGCCGGCATAGAGCGTGATGCGGTTGGCGAGCAGCGTTTTTGCCTGTCCGACCGGCTCGCCGGTGCCGAAATTGCGCGCATAGCGCGGATAGGCGCCGGAGCTGACCTGGAGGCGCAGCCGGTGGCCGGGGCGGAAGCCGTAGGCGGTGGTGTGCATGGCGATCTCGAGCCGCCAGCTTCCGTCCTCGAGGCGAGCGGTGGCGGGGCGGACGCGCAGAAAGCCGTCGGTGACGTTGGTCGACAGCCCGGCGGGCGACACGTCGCACAGGCGCACGAAGAAATCGGTTTCGAGCAGTTCGGCCCGCGCATGCAGGATCAGCCGCGGCCGGCCGATGACGATCAGCGGGCTGGCCAGCGCCTCCGAGGTGAAGCACACCACGTCGGCGCGTTTTTCGCGCGGGGCGTTGTCGACCGGGCCTGCGCCGGAAAAGGCGAACATGGCGCCGCCGACATTGGGCGTGGGGTCGGCCGGATCGTAGCGGTAGCGCTCGACATCGGCCTCGCCGGGCGCTGAGAGGTCGAGCCGGCGGCCGGGCCCGAGATAATAACGCTCTTCGACCGCCGGGCCGGGCGGGAAGGCGTCGCCCTCGTGCCAGCGGTCGATGCCGCCGATATGGAAGCGCACCGGCTTGTCGCGCAGTCCGGACGGGTCGTCGAGCAATTTGGCGCGCATCCACACCAGGGTCTGGCGCATGCTTTCGGCCTGCAATTCATTGGTGACATGGGTCCACGGGCCGATGGTGAGATAGGGTTTTCCGCCGGCCTCGACCGTGGCGCGATAATCGCTCAGCAACTGGTCGAGCATGAAATCGTACCAGCCGGAGATGAAATGGTTGGGCGGCGTTTTGGCGCCGATGCGGTGGCGGTGGTCGAGCGGGGCCCAGAATTCGCGGTTGTCGACCGCGCGTTCGAGCCAGTCGCGCCAGAAGGCGACCTTGTGCCCGGTGACGGCGATGTCGGCATCGATCAGCGGCACCTTGAGCCCGGCTTTGGCGGTGGCGCGCTCGACCTGGCCGGAGAACATGCGGCCCGACATCTTGAGGGGATTGCCCCTTAGCCCTTCGATGACCTGAATCCACCCCAGCCACAGCCCGAGATGGAAGCCGCCGCCGGGAAAGACGATGGATTCGAACTCGGCGCTGGTGACCTTGGTGGCCATGGCGGCGCGCTCGGGCAGGGCGTCGCAGATGGCCCATTGCGCATAGCCCAGATAGCTCGGCCCCGACAGCCCGATACGGCCGTCGAACCAGGGCTGCTCGTAGATCCAGTTGAGGGTGGCCAGCCCGTCCTCGCGCTCGTTGACCAGCGGGTCGAACACGCCCTCGGATTTCTCCGTGCCGCGGCAGGCTTGCAGCACCACGTGAAAGCCGCGCTCGGCATAGGCCTCGGCGACGGTGGAAAACCCGGTGCGCCCATAGGGCAGGCGCATGAGGATGGTCGGGTGCAGGCCCTCGGCGCGCGGCGCGTAATGGTCGGTCGTCAGCCTGACGCCATCATCCATGGCAATGGCGATGCCGCGCGTAGCCGTGATCTCGTTGAGCTTGGGCGGCAGGCTGTAGAGCTGGGCGAGGACGAAGGAGGAAAGGGACATCGCAAAACTCAATCGACGAAGGCGAAGGCGTCGACGTCGAACAGGCCGCGATCGGTCATCTTGAGATGCGGGATGACCGGCAAAGCGAGGAAGGCGACCTGGAGGAAGGGCTCGGGCAGAGTGCAGCCGAGCGCCTTGGCGGCATCGCGCAAGAGGTGCAGCGAGGCTTCGACGGTTTCGAACGGCTCGGGGCTCATCAGCCCGGCGATGGGCAGAGCGAGCTCGGCGGTGATCGCGCCGCCATCGGCGACCGCGAAGCCGCCTTCGAGCTCGATCAGCCGGTTGACCGCCAGCGCCATGTCGGCGGCATCGGCGCCGACCACGGTGATGTTGTGGCTGTCATGCCCGACCGAGGAGGCGATGGCGCCGCGCTTGAGCCCGAAGCCGGTGACGAAGGCGGT
>JAEWHZ010000167.1 GCA_023387585.1 Pseudomonadota bacterium | reverse complement strand
AAGCGCTGGGGTGCGACGTGCTGCAAGGCTATCTGTTCGCGCCCGCCATGGCGCCCGATGCGCTGGCGGGCTGGCTGGCCCAGCGTTCCGGCCAGGGCAGCGCCCGGGTCGCCTGAGGCAACCCGGAAGGCCGCTGGCCCGTTGCCGCGGGCAAGCCGAAGGGTCCGCGATGCTGATCGACAGAAACCTGCATATCCGCGCCATCGACACCTATGTCGATCCCGGCGTGCCGCGCGCGCGGGCCATCGTCACCCACGGCCATGCCGACCATGCCCGCGCCGGACACGATGCCGTGCTGGCGACGCCCGAGACCATCGCCATCATGAAGGCCCGCTATGGCGAGGATTGCGCGAAGCGCTTCCAGCCTGTCGGTTTCGGCGAGACCGTGCGCATCGACGATTTCGCCGTCACGCTTTATCCCGCCGGGCACATCCTCGGCTCGGCGCAGGTGCTGATCGAGGCGCGCGGCCAGCGCGTCGTCGTCACCGGCGACTACAAGCGCCTGCCCGATGCCACCGCCGAGCCCTTCGAGCTCGTTGAATGCGACGTCTTCATCACCGAGGCGACCTTTGGCCTGCCGGTGTTCCAGCATCCGCATCCCGAGCGCGAGATTTCCCGCCTCCTGGCCTCGGTCGAGGCCAATCCGGGGCGCGCGCATATGGTCGGCTGCTATGCGCTCGGCAAGGCGCAGCGCGTCATCGCCCTCTTGCGCGCCGCCGGCTACGACGCCCCCATCTACCTGCACGGCGCCATGATCCGACTCTGCGCGCTTTACGAGGAACTCGGCGTTCCGCTCGGCGATCTGCGCCCCGCGACCGGCGCCGACCCCAAGGCGCTGGCCGGCGCCATCGTCATCGCCCCGCCCTCGGCGATCCGCGACCGCTGGAGCCGGCGCTTCCCCGATCCGCTGACCTGCCAGGCTTCCGGCTGGATGAGCATCAAGCAGCGCGCCCGCCAGGCGCTGGTCGAGCTGCCGCTCGTCATCTCCGATCATTGCGACTGGGGCGAGCTCACCCGTTCCGTCGTCGAAACCGGCTGCGAAACCGTCTGGGTTACCCATGGCCGAGAGGACGGGCTGGTACACTGGTCGCGCCAGGAGGGGCTCGAAGCGGAACCGCTCAACCTCCAGCGCTTCGAGGACGAGGGGGATGCCGATTCCGGGGAGGAGGACGCATGAGGGCCTTCGCCGACCTGCTCGAAGTTCTGGCGCTCACCCCGTCGCGCAACCGCAAGATCGCGGCGCTGGCGCGCTATTTCTCGACCACCCCCGATCCCGATCGCGGGCTGGCGCTGGCGGTGCTCACCGGGGCGCTCAGCTTTCGCAACGTCAAGCCGGCGCTGCTCAAGGAAACCGTGCTGGCCGAGGTCGACCCGCACCTGTTCGCCCTCAGCTACGACTATGTCGGCGACCTCGGCGAGACCATCGCGCTGATCTGGCCGCATCGCGAGACCGGCGAGACCGAGCCGCTGCCTTCGCTCTCCGAACTGATCGAGCTCCTGAACATCACGCCTAAGCGCGACCTGCCGGCGCTGATCGGCGCGCTTCTGACCCGCGCCTCGATCCACGAGCGCTGGGCGCTGGTGAAGCTGGTCACCGGCGGGTTGCGCATCGGCATCTCGGCGCGGCTGGCCAAGACCGCGCTGGCCGAGATGAGCGGCAAGGAATTGCAGCGTATCGAGGAAATCTGGCACGGCATCACGCCGCCCTATCGCGAGCTGTTCGACTGGCTCGACGGCCGCGAGGACGCACCCGACATCGACCATACGGCGCGCTTCCACCCGCTGATGCTGTCCAACCCGGTCGACGAGGCGCGCGATTTCGAAAAGCTCGACCCGGCCGAATTCGCCGCCGAATGGAAATGGGACGGCATCCGCGTGCAACTGGTCATGGGCGAGGCCGGAGTGTCGCTGTTCTCGCGCACCGGCGACGAAATCTCCGCCGCCTTCCCGGACATCGTCTCCGACGTCTATGGCGAGGCGGTGCTGGACGGCGAATTGCTGGTCGGCCATGATTTTTCGCCGCTCGCCTTCAACGACCTGCAGCAGCGCCTCAACCGCAAGATCGCCATCCCGAAACAGCTCAACACCCTGCCGGCCTTCATGCGTGCCTATGACATGCTGTTCGACGGCACCGAGGATATCCGCTCACTGCCCTGGACCGGACGCCGCGCCCGGCTCGAAGCCTTCTTCGCGCGCCATCCGCAAAGGCGGCTCGATCTGAGCGGGATCATCCCCTTCGCCGACTGGACAACGCTCGGCGACATCCGCCGGCGCGGCGCCGACGAGAACGGGCACGAAGGGGTGATGCTCAAGCTGAAAACCGCGCCCTACCTGCCCGGCCGCCCCAAGGGATTGTGGTACAAATGGAAGCGCGACCCCAACCTCGTCGATGCCGTCCTGATGTATGCCCAGCGCGGGCACGGCCGGCGCTCGTCCTACTATTCCGACTACACCTTCGGCGTCTGGGCCGGCGCCGACATCGTGCCGATCGGCAAGGCTTATTTCGGCTTCACCGACGAGGAATTGCGTCAGCTCGACCGCTGGATCCGCACTCACACCGTCGCGTCCTTCGGCCCGGTGCGCGAGGTCGACAAGGAACTGGTGTTCGAAGTCGCCTTCGACTCCGCCCAGCGTTCCGGCCGCCACAAATCCGGCGTCGCCCTGCGCTTTCCCCGCATCAACCGCATCCGCTGGGACAAGCCGGCGACCGAGGCGGGCACTCTCGACGAGGTGATGGCGCTGGTGGCGGCGACTTAGGATTATTTCTTTCTATAGTGGAATCGGCACTGAACGATCTCGAGAGTATCGTCTCTGAAGCGGTAGACCAGTCTGTGCTCATCATCGATCCGCCGTGACCAATACCCCGACAACTCGCCCACGAGCGGTTCGGGTTTTCCGATGCCCGAAAACGGCGTCCGCCGGGTGGCCTCGATCAACTGATTGAGTTTGCGAGCGCGTCGAAGATCGTGCTCCTGCCAATAGAGGTAGTGCGCCCAACCCCTGTCGGTGAAGGTCAGCTTACTCAATCAGGTCGCGTTCCTTGGCTTCACCACGCTCGAGTTGGGCGATCGACTCACGCAGTTCCGCAGCATTTGCAGGATTGCTCAGAAGGTAGAGAGTCTCGCGCCAGGACTCGAAGTCGCGCAACGACATCACGACCGCCGGCTCCTTGCCGCCGGAGCGGGTGACGATGAGCGGAACGTGGTCCTCGATGGCAGCATCGATATCTGCGGCGATATTCTTTCGAAACTCGGAAATGGATTTGGCGCGCATTGCAGACTCAATCTTCCTTGGTACGACATTTTGTACCATATACGTTACGCATTGGCGAATTCAACCCTTTGCTGTCCGCTCCCGCGCCAGCTTCAGGATCTCGCGCAACTCCCCCATGGTCTGCTCCAGGTCGTCCCGCTGGCGCTCCAGCGAGGCGAGGCGTTCTTCGACCTTTTCCACCAGCAGGTGCACCTGCTGGTCGCGGTCGGCGTCGTAGAGCTTGAGATAGTCCGAGATGTCGCGCAGCGAGAAGCCGAGCCGCTTGCCGCGCAGGATCAGGATGAGCCGGGCGCGGTCGCGGCGCCGGAACACGCGGGTCGAGCCGACGCGCTCCGGGGCGATCAGCCCCTTGGCCTCGTAGAACCGGATGGTGCGCGTCGAGATGCCGAATTCGCGGGCGAGGTCGGCGATGGCGTAGAGGTCGCGGTTTTCGCTTTCAAGCCTGTTCACGGGTCGGTGCCTTGCGGTTTGCATATTCCTCGCGCAGTTCCTTCTTGGACAGCTTGCCGATCAGGGTTTTCGGCAAGGCGTCCTTGAAGATGATCTCGCGCGGCATTTCGAGCTTGTTGATCCTTTCGGCGAGGAAGGTCTTGAGCTCGGCTTCGGTCGCCGCCTGCCCGTCGAGCAGCTTGACGAAGGCCACTGGGGCTTCGCCACGATAGGTGTCGGGCACGCCGATGACATTGGTTTCCTCGACCGCCTCGTGGGTGAGCAGCGCTTCCTCGATCACGCGCGGATAGACGTTGAACCCCGAGCTGATGATCAGGTCCTTGATGCGGTCGACGAGGAAGACATAGCCGTCCTCGTCCATGTGCCCGACATCGCCGGTGCGCAGCCAGCCGTCCATGAAGGCGGCCTCGGTGGCGGCCTCGTCCTCGAAATAGCCGATGGTCACCTGCGGGCCCTTGACCTGCAATTCCCCGTTCCGGCCGACCGCCACCGGCTCGGAGGTGTCGACGTCGATGAAGCGGATATCGGTTGCGGGCAGGGGCAGGCCGATGGACATCGGCTTGGAGGGTACGCGCAGGGCGGCGCAGCATACCACCGGCGAGGCTTCGGTCAGCCCATAACCCTCGGCCAGCAAAGCGGGCGATTTCTTGGAGAATGCCGCGCGCACCTCATTGGCCAGCGGCGCGCCGCCCGATATCGAGATTTCGAGGCTCGACAGGTCCTCCGGCTTGACGCTGTCGGATTTGGCGAGCGCTGCGAGCAGGGTCGGTACCGCCGGCAGCACGTTGGGCCGGGTACGGCGCATCAGTCCCAGAAACGCCTTGAGCTCGAAGCGCGGCAGCATGACCACCTGGGTGCCGTTGCATAGCGGCACGTTCATGCACACCGTCATCGCGAAGATGTGGAAGAAGGGCAGCACGGCCACGACCCGGGTCGGCGGGTAGAACAAGCCGCAGCCCCATTTGTCGATCTGGCTCATATTGGCGGCGATATTGGCATGGGTCAGCAATGCGCCCTTGGGAATGCCGGTGGTGCCGCCGGTATATTGCTGCACGGCCACGTCGCGATGTGCATCGATGGCCACCGGTTCAGGCGCGTGGCCGGCCCCGATCAGCTCGGAATAATGCCGCACCCGGCCGGCGACGGCGGATTTGCGCGGATCGCTCAGATCCTTGCGCTTGGCCACCGAGTACAGGATCTTCTTCACCAGTGGCAGGGCGTCGGGGAAATGGCAGGCGATGATGGTCTTGCCGTGCCCGGCGCTCACCAGCGCCTCGGCCTTGTCGAACAATTGCTTGAGGTCGAGCGTGACGATCAGCTCGGCGCGTGAATTGGCAACGATATGGCTCAGCTCGGGCACGGTGTAGAGCGGGTTGCAGTTCACCACCGTGCCGCCGGCCAGCAGGGTGCCGTAATAGGCCACCGGAAAGAACGGCGTGTTGGGCAGCAGCAATGCGACGCGGCTGCCCTTCTTGACGCCGAATTCCTTTTGCAGCGCACCGGCGAAGGCGCGGATGCGCGCCCCCAGTTCGCCGAACCGCGTCGTGCCGCCGAGAAAGTCGAGCGCCACCGCATCCGGGTTGCGGGCGCAGGCGGCCAGCACCTGTTCGTGCACCGGGCTGGTGTCGATGGCGACGTCCCACTCGATCCCGTCGGGATAATGCTCGAGCCAGGGGCGCGGGAAGTCGGCAGGCGCATTGCTCATCAGGGTTCTCCTCGTGGTCGGCGAACCTCTTGCGGGTTCGTGGCGACGCAGGACGAGTATCGATCAGCTTGACCCATGCGTCAAACAATGACGCGCGGGGAAGCGGGCGGCAGCAAAGTTTGTGCGGCCGGCCGGCGCGCCGCCACCATTGCGTGCATGCGGTGTTTACGGCGCTTGGTTGACGTTAACGTCAATCACGCCTAGTTTCTTCATACTGTCGGGCCAGTATGCGAGCCTTGCACGCCGGCACCGGTGGAGGAACCGAAGGCCGTGTCCGCGGCTTGTGCCGATGGGCGGCCCCGGACAGTTTGAGGAGATCGGCATGGCACTCGTCGTGATTGCGCTGGGGCTCATCGGGGCAGGCATCCTGGCCGTGCGCCAGGCGCCGCTGTGGCAATGGGCGGCCGGGTCGCTGCTGCTCGGCGTGCTGTCGCGCTTCGATCTCGAGACCGGCTTCGATCCCGCCATAGGCGGCTTGCTGCTCGCATTGCTGCCCGGCCTGATCCTTGCCGCGCTCTCCCTGCGCTCGATCCGCCTTCCCCTCCTCACGCGGCCTGTTTACGGCATGGTCAAATCCATCCTGCCGCGCGTCAGCCGCACCGAGCAGGAAGCGCTCGATGCCGGCACCATCGGCTGGGACGCCGAACTGTTCTCCGGTCGCCCCGACTGGGACAGGCTGCTTGGCGTGCGCAAGCTGACGCTGACCGAAGACGAGCGGGCCTTCCTCGACGGCCCCGTCGAGACCGTCTGCGCCATGATCGACGACTGGCACACGCGCAACGACCTCGCCGACCTGCCCGAAGAGGTCTGGCAATTCCTCAAGGACAACCGCTTTTTCGGCATGCTGATCGCCAGGGAACATGGCGGGCTGGGCTTTTCCGCTCAGGCCCAGTCGATGATCGTTTCCAAGATCGCCTCGCGTTCGGTCGCCGCCGGCATCACCGTCATGGTGCCCAACTCGCTTGGCCCGGGCGAATTGCTGGAGCGCTACGGCACCGAGGCGCAGAAGGACAAATACCTCGCCCGCCTGGCCAACGGCCAGGAGGTGCCGTGCTTCGCGCTCACCGGCATCCATTCCGGTTCGGATGCGGGCAATATGCGCGATGTCGGCGTCGTCACCCGCGAGGCTGTCGACGGCGAGGAGACCATCGGCGTTCGCCTCAGCTTCGACAAGCGCTACATCACCCTCGCTCCCATCGCCACGCTGGTCGGCCTCGCCTTCGACCTGCACGACCCGGAAAACCTGCTCGGCAAGGGCACCCATCCCGGCATCACGCTGGCGCTGATCCCCGCCGACCATCCCGGCGTCGAGATCGGCCGGCGCCACTATCCCGCCCGCCAGGCCTTCATGAACGGGCCGGTGCGCGGCACGGATGTCTTCGTGCCCGTCGATTTCCTCATCGGCGGCACCGATTATGCCGGGCAGGGCTGGCGCATGCTGATGGAATGTTTGTCGACCGGGCGCGCCATCTCGCTGCCGGCCATCGGCACGGTGTCGATCAAGCAGGCTTTGCGCGTCACCTCGGCCTACGCCCGCATCCGCCGCCAGTTCGGCATTCCCGTCGGGCTGATGGAGGGCGTCGCCGAGCCGCTCGGCGCCATGGTCAAGGACGCTTATACCTACGAGGCCGCGCGCCGGCTCACCGCCTCGATGGTCGACGAGGGCCAGCGCCCCTCCGTGCTTTCGGCCCTGCTCAAATACCGCACCACCGAGGCCATGCGCGACAATATGGACCGCGCTTTCGACATTCATGGCGGCCGCGCCATCCAGGACGGGCCGGCCAACTATCTGTTCGGCGGCTACATGGCGACCCCCGTCGCCATCACCGTCGAGGGCGCCAACATTTTGACGCGCACGCTGATGACCTTCGCGCAAGGGGTGCTGCGCGCCCATCCCTTCCTCTACAAGGAGATCCAGGCGGCGCAGAACCCCGACCGCGAGGAAGGGCTCGCCGCCTTCGACACCGCCTTCGGCGGCCACACCGGCTTCATGCTGCGCAACATCGTGTCGAGCTTCGTGCACGGCGCCACCAACGCCGCCTTCGCCTCCAGCCCCGTCACCCACGACATGAGCCGCTGGTATCGCCAGCTCCACCGCTACGCCCAGGCCTTCGCGCTGGCGGCCGACTGGACCACGGTGATCCTCGGCGGCAGCCTCAAGGCGCGCCAGGCGATCTCCGGGCGCCTCGCCGACATCCTCGGCGAGCTCTATCTGATGAGCGCCGTGCTCAAGCGCTTCGAGGACGAGGGCCGCCGCGTCGAGGACAAGCCGCTTATCGACGCCATCATGCAAGACCGCATCGCCGCCATGGAAACCCGCTTCGGCGAGGTCTTCTCCAACTTCCCCAACGGCTTCGCAGCTTTCGCCATGCGCGCGCTCGCCTTCCCCTTCGGCCGCCATGCCCGGCCCGCGCCGGACGCCGTAAACTACGATTTCGTCAAATCCGTGCTGCGCCCCGGCGAGTTGCGTGACCGGCTGACCGAGGGCGTCTATGTCAGCCATGATGCCGACGACGTCACCGGCGTGCTCGAGGATGCGCTGGTCAAGGTCACCGAGGCCGAGGCGATCGAGGCGAAATTCGTGCGCGCGGTGAAGAAGGGGCAGGTGACGCGCCGGCTCGACCGCGACGCCATCGCCGACGCCGTCGCCGCGGGCGTCTTGAACGACAACGAGGCCGGCATTTTACGTGCCGCCGACGAGGCGACCGATCGCGTGGTCAAGGTCGACGACTTCGCCTTCGACACGCTGGCCCAGCGCCCGGCGCAGCAACTGGCAGCCGAATGAGCGAGGCATCCATGACCACCCCACCCGGCTGGCGCCACTGGCGCTTCGACGTCGATCTCGAGGGAATCGGCCATCTCGTCATCGACACCCCGGGCGCCTCGGTCAACACGCTCGGGCGCGAGGCGCTGTCCGAGCTCGAACGCATTATCGAGAACGTTGAAGCGCTGATCGCTTCCGGCGCGCTCGTCGGGCTGGTCATCAGCTCTGGCAAGGAGTCCGGCTTCATCGCCGGCGCCGACATCGCCGAATTCGACGCCATGAGCGATCCGGCCATCCTGCCCGACGCACTCAAGAGTGCCCATGCGCTGTTCCGGCGCATCGAGGTGCTGAAGGTGCCGGTCGTCGCCGCCATCCATGGCTTCTGCCTCGGCGGCGGGCTGGAGCTGGCGCTCGCCTGCCACTACCGGATCGCCGTCAACGACGACAAGACGCGCATCGGCTTCCCCGAGGTCAATCTCGGCATCTTCCCCGGCTTCGGCGGCACCGGCCGCTCGATCCGCCAGGCCGGCCCGGTCGATGCCATGCAGATCATGCTCACCGGCCGCATGCTGCGCGCCGGCGCGGCGCGGCGCCTGAACCTCGTCGACAAGCTCGTGCGCCATCGCGACCAGCTCCGCTGGGACGCGCGCAAGGCCGTGCAGCAGAAGCGCAAGGCGAAGCCTGCCGGCTTCGCCAAGACCCTCATGGCCATGGGTCCGATCCGCGGCTATGTCGCCAACAAGATGCGCGACGAGGCGCAGAAGAAGGCACGCCCCGAGCATTATCCCGCGCCCTACGCGCTGATCGACCTGTTCGAAAAGCACGGCAACGATCCCAAGGCGATGATCCGCGGCGAGGTGGAAGCGTTTCCCCCGCTCATGGCCTCGCCCACCGCCACCAATCTGCGCCGCGTCTTCTTCCTTTCCGAAGGGCTCAAGAAGCAAGGCGCCAAGGGCGCCGCCTTCCGGCGCGTGCACGTCATCGGCGCCGGCGTCATGGGCGGCGACATCGCCGCCTGGTGCGCGCTGCGCGGCATGGCCGTGACCTTGCAGGATCTCGACATGGCGCGCATCCAGCCCGCACTGGACCGCGCCAAGACGCTGTTCAGGAAACGGCTGAAATCGAAGCGCGAGGTCGACACCGCCATGCTGCGCCTCGAAGCCGACATCGAGGGCAGGGGCGTGCCGCGCGCCGATGTGGTCATCGAGGCGGTGGTGGAAAAGCTCGAGATCAAGCAGGCGATCTTCTCGGATATCGAGCCGAAACTGAAGCCCGGCGCCATCATGGCCACCAACACCTCGTCCATCGAGCTCGAACGCATCGCCGAGGCGCTGGACGACCCCGCGCGGCTGATCGGGCTGCATTTCTTCAATCCGGTCGCCCAATTGCCGCTGGTCGAGGTGATCCGCTCGAAATTCAACTCCGACGAGCAGATTGCTTGTGGTTGTGCTTTCGCGCTCGCCATCTCCAAGTCGCCGGTGGTGGTCAAGTCGGCCCCCGGCTTTCTCGTCAACCGCGTCTTGATGCCCTACATGCTCGGCGCCGTGGAGCGGGTCGAGCGCGGCGAAAGCAAGGAACTGCTCGATGCCGCCGCCGTCGCCTTCGGCATGCCCATGGGCCCGATCGAATTGATGGACACGGTAGGGCTCGATGTCGGCCAGTCGGTCGCCACCGAGCTCGGCCATGCCGTGCCGGAGAACTCGCGTTTTGCCGCGTTGGTCACCGCCGGCAAGCTCGGGCGCAAGAGCGGCGAGGGCTTTTATCGCTGGGAGAAGGGCAAAGCGCAAAAGGGCGAGACGCCTTCCCATGCCGATCTCGCCGGCCTCGGGCGCGAGCTGGTCAAGCCGCTGGTCGACATGGCGGAGCAGGTGGTGGCCGAAGGCGTGGTAGAGAATGCGGACCTCGCCGATATCGGGGTGATCCTGGGCACGGGCTTCGCGCCCTTCCTCGGCGGTCCCCTGCGTGCGCGCCAGGATGGAAAGGCTTGAGATGACCGAATTGCGTAAGGTGGCGATCGTGGGGTCGGCGCGCATTCCCTTCGCGCGCGGGCACACCGCCTATGCCGACGAGACCAATCTGTCGATGCTGGCGACGGCTCTGCGCGGCCTCGCCGACCAGTTCGACCTCAAGGGTCAAAAAATCGATGAGGTGATGGCCGGCGCCGTCATCAGCCATTCGCGCGATTTCAACCTGGCGCGCGAGGCGGCGCTCGATGCCGGCTTCTCGCCGCGCACGCCGGGCACCACCATGCAGATCGCCTGCGGCACCAGCCTGCAGGCGGCGCTGGCGCTCGGCGCCAAGATCGCCTCGGGCGAGATCGACAGCGCCATCGCCGCCGGCACCGACACGGTCTCCGATTCCCCGGTGGTTTTCGGCAACAGGTTCCAGCACCGCATGATCGACCTGTCGCGCGCCCGCTCGGCCGGCGACAAGCTGAAAACCTTCAAGGGCTTTTCCTTCGGCGAGCTGACCCCCGTCGCCCCCTCGACGCAGGAGCCGCGCACTGGGCTCTCCATGGGCCAGCATTGCGAGCTGATGGCGCGCGAATGGGGCATTGCGCGCGAGGCGCAGGACGAGCTGGCGCTGCGCAGCCACCACAATGCCGCCCGCGCCTATGAGGAGGGGTTTCACGACGACCTCGTCGTGCCCTGCGCCGGTCTGGTCAAGGACAACAATGTCCGCCCCGACACCACGCTCGAAAAGATGGCGACCATGAAGCCGGCCTTCGACAAGAAGTCGGGCAAGGGCACGCTGACCGCCGCCAACTCGACCCCGCTCACCGATGGCGCCGCGTCAGTGTTGCTGGCCAGCGAGGACTGGGCGCGCGAACGCGGCCTGCCGATCCTCGCCTTCCTCACCATGGGCCGCGTCTCGGCCAACGATTTCGCCGGCGGCGACGGGCTGCTGATGGCGCCGACCATCGCCGTGTCCGAACTGCTGTCCCGCGCCGCGCTCGGCTTCGAGGACATCGATTTGTTCGAGCTGCACGAAGCCTTCGCCGCGCAGGTGCTGTGCACCCTGAAGGCCTGGGCCGACCCGGACTATAGCCGCCGCGTCCTCGGCCGCGACGCGCCGCTCGGCGAAGTGCCGATGGACCGCATCAACGTCAAGGGCTCGAGCCTCGCCTATGGCCACCCCTTTGCCGCCACCGGCGCGCGCATTCTCGGGCTGACGGCGAAGCTGCTCGACACCGAAGCGAAGAAACGCGCCCTGATCTCCGTGTGCACCGCCGGCGGCATGGGCGTCGCCGCACTGGTCGAGAAGGCTTCATGAACGACAACATCGTCCCCTTCCGGCGCAAGAAGCCGGACCCGCCCGAAAACCGTCCGCCCCGCGACCTCCCTGCCTGGCTTCCCTTCGCCGGCCTCGTCGGACTGGCCGTCGCCATCTATTTCATCCAGCGCTCGGGGTGGCTGGGGTAGGGGTCGGGAGCGAAATGCTGCCCATAAAATCCCCCTATCCTCAACCCCTCGGTTGTCACCCCGGCGAAGGCCGGGGCCTATTACGAGGGGCTACGGCTGAAGCGCCATTGCGGTTGTGGCGGGCGTTGGAGATAGGCCCCGGCCCGCGCCGGGGTGACATCGAAGTGGTTGACCGCTCCGCCTCGCTTCGGCCTCACGCCTCCACGGCCTCCAGAGTCGGAATGCCGCTGGTGTCCACCTCCTGCTGGGCGTGCCAAAGATCATGGGCCGTCTGCATCGCCAGCCACAGCCCGGCCCCATTGCCGAACAGCTTGCCCAGCCGGACTGCGATTGCCGGCGATACCGGCTTGGCCTCGTTCAGGATGTCGTAGAGATGCTGGCGCGAAATGCCCAACAGGCGGGCGATCTCGGTCTTGCTGCGCCCCGTGGCCGGGATCACCGTATCCGCCAGCAGGAATCCCGGGTGGGTCGGGCACCGGTCGGCGGCGCGCTCGGCTCGGATCGCGGTCATGGTTCGCTCCTGCTCAATGATATTGCTCGAGATCGACGGCTAAGGCGTCGAGCCCGTCGAATTCGAAGGTGATGCACCAGGGGCCGTTGACGTGGACCGTATAGCGTTTGGGCACATGCCCCTGAAGGCCGTGAAAGTCGAATCCCGCAATGTTCATGTCTTCGGGCCGCGCGGCGGCATCAAGGGTATCGAGCCGGATCAGCACCCGCTGGTGCAGCCGTGCATCAATCCGCCCGGTCCGGCCCCGCGACCAGAGCTCCGCAAGGCCCTTGCTGCGAAAACTCCGGATCATTCGCGCTCCCACGACCGACATGTAAGCTTTTTGCTTACATTCGTCAATCGCTCCGCCTCAGCGGGGCGCAGGCTTTTCAGTCGTGCCGCCGTTCCTCCCCGACCGCCACCGCGCGCCGCCGGCGGTCCGGTCCGACATAGCTTTCATTGGCGATGATCGGTCGTGGCGCCTCGGTGATGGCTTTGAGCCGCGATTGCAAATGGTTGGCGGCGAAGGGGCGGCGCAGGAATTCGTTGACGCCGGCATCGCGGGCCGCGGTGATGCGCACCATGTCGGGCGCGGCGGCCATCATCACGATCGGCACGTGCCGGTTGCGGTTCGCCTCGGCGCGGCGCAGGCGCTGCACGAAGGTCACGCCGTCCATGTCGCGCAGCCGGTCGTCGATCAGCATGGCCTCGAAGGGGCGCCGGTCGAGCTCGGCCAGTGCCGTCTCGGAGTCGAGCGCGATGCGGATGTCGCGCCGGCCGATGGCGCGCAGCATCTGCGACACCAGTTCTGCGGAATGCGGCGCGGCGTCGGCGATCAGTATGCCGTTGGCGGTGATGGTTTCGATGGGCATGGCGT
>JAEWHZ010000164.1 GCA_023387585.1 Pseudomonadota bacterium | reverse complement strand
CTTCGGCCGGCGGGGCCCCGACCTTGCCGGACAGCGTGTCAGGGCGCACCAGCTGGGGGAAAGCGGCCTCGATCTCGAAATAGCGCTGCTTGAAGGCGTCGTATTCGGCGTCGGTGATCTCGGGCGCATCATGGCCGTGATAGGCCTCGTCGGCCGCGACCAGCAGGGCGTGCAACCGGTCGAGCTCCTGCTTGGCCCCGGCTTCGGAAAAATTCTCGATCTCCATCAGCCGACCTCGCTCAGCAGCCGGCCGGCGGCGGCCCGCGCCTCCTCGGTGATATTGGCGCCGGCGAGCATGCGGGCCAGTTCCTCCTGCCGGGCGACGGCGTCGAGCGGGCGCACATGGGTGCGCACGAAGGCGCCCTCGGCCACGCTCTGCTTCTCGATCAGCAGATGCCGGCCGGCGCGGGCCGCGACCTGCGGGGCGTGGGTGACGGCGACGACCTGCAAACGCCCGGCAAGGCGCCCGAGACGCCGGCCGATGGCGTCGGCCACCGCGCCGCCGACACCGGTGTCGATCTCGTCGAAGATCAGGACGGGCGCCGAGCCGCGATCGGCCAGAACCACCTTGAGCGCCAAAAGGAACCGGCTCAGCTCGCCGCCCGAGGCGACCTTGAGCAGCGGCCCGGCGGCAGTGCCGGGATTGGTCTGCACGCAAAAGCTCACCTGATCGAAACCCTGCGCCGAGACGCGCTGGCGATCGACACCGTGCTCGACGAAGAAACGGGCGGCGCCGAGCTTGAGATCGGGCAGTTCGGCTTCGACGGCGGCGGACAGCGCCCCGGCATAGTCGGCGCGCGCCGCACTTAGTTTTTCGGCGGCCTCTTCATAGGCGATGCGGGCGGCATCGGCATCGGCCTCGCAGGCGCGCAGCACCGCCTCCCCCGATTCGAGCGAGGCCAGCTCGCCGGAATAGCGCTCCAGCACGGAGGGAAGATCGTCGCACGGCACCTGATGCTTGCGCGCGGCGGCACGCAGGGCGAACAGCCGCTCCTCGACGCGGTCGAGCTCGCCGGGATCGAAGGCCATCTCGCGCCTGAGCGCGTCGAGCGCCTCCCCTGCCCCGTCCAGCGCCACAAGCGTGGCGTCCAGCGCCTCGACAAGCGGGGTAAAAATCTCGGTGCCGGCCTCGGCCTTGCGCGCCAGCCGGCGCATCAGCCCGGCGAGCACGGGACCGGGCGCATGCATGCCGTTAAGCAGTTCCTCGGCCTCAGTAACGTCGGAGGCCGATTTTTCGAGCTGCATCAGCGCGTGGCGCCGGTCCGACAGCTCGGTTTCCTCACCGGACAGCGGCGCGAGCGCGGATAGCTCCTCGACGGTGTGGCGGGCATAGTCCTCGCGGCTCGCCGCCTCGGCCACCAGCCTGCGCTGGGCTTCGAGCGTATCGAGGGCAGCAACCAGCGCGGCATGCGCCCGCCCCACGGCTTCGGCGAGCCCTTCCAGCCCACCAAAGCCATCGAGCGCGGCGCGATGGGTGGCGACATCGACAAGGGCCCGGTCGTCGTGCTGGCCATGAATCTCGACCACGGCGGCGCCGACGCGCGACAGCAGCGAAGCGGAAACCGGCTGGTCATTGATGAAGGCACGGGTGCGCCCATCGGCATGCTGGACGCGGCGCAAAATAACGTCCTCGTCGTCGGCGATGCCGTTCTCGCGCAATATGGTGCGGGCGGGATGGCCCATGGGCAGGTCGAACACCGCCACCACCTGACCGCTATCGGCATCCTTGCGCACGAGGGAAGAATCGCCGCGCCCGCCCAGGGCCAGGGTCAGCGCGTCGAGCAGGATGGACTTGCCCGCGCCGGTCTCGCCGGTGAGCACCGTCAGCCCGGTATCGAACGCCAGATCGAGCTGGTCGATCAGCACGATGTTGCGTACCGACAGCGCGTTGAGCATGGCGCGGCAAGCCCTAGGTTGTGTGGAAAGTTGGGGGATGACGGCCTACAAAGGACAGTTCTCTGTGCTTCCGGTGCTCACGTACCCAAACGTACGCTGCGCGCCGGTTCTCGAGAACCACCCTTTTCGGCTCGTCCTGACCCAACTTTCCACACAACCTATTGCGGATGCCGCTGCGGACCCGTCCGCAGGCCAGAGTATCGTCGCGTTTCCGAAGCACAAAAGCGGCAGAAGCTTCCGCTGGAAACGTTCTACGGCCGCCAGATTAGCGCGACCGTGAACAAACAAGCAACAAAAATCAGCTCCGCCGCTGTCCGGCGAGCCAGCTGCCGCTGTTGATCTCGGGGGTCAGCCCCTGGCGGCCCAGCAGCTCGAAGGCCGAGCGATACCAGGTGCTGGAGGGATAGTTGTGCCCCAGAACCGCGGCGGCTGTGCGCGCCTCGCTGGTCAGGCCCAGCGCCAGATAGCCCTCGGTGAGGCGATACAGCGCTTCCTCGATATGGCTGGAGGTCTGGTACTGCTCGACCACCATGCGGAAGCGGTTGATGCCGGCGGTATACTGGCCCTGGCCGAGATAATAGCGGCCGACCGACATCTCCTTGCCGGCGATGTTGTCGCGCGCGGTGCGGATGCGGTCGCGCGCCTCCTCGGCATATCGCGAATTGGGATAGGTCTGCACCAGCGCCGTATAGGTCTCGATGGCGTCCTGGGCGATCTGCTGGTCGCGGGTGATGTCGACGATCTGCAGATATTGCGACGAGCCCTTGAGATAATAGACATAGTCCGCGTCGCGCCCGTTGGGGTAGAGAGCGAGATAGCGGTCGGCGGCGAGGATGGCGTCGGAGAACTTGCCGATGCGGTAATTGGCGAAGACCAGCATCAGCTTGGCTTCCTCGGCCAGCTGGCCGCGCGGATGCTGGCGCTCCATGCGCTCGAGCAGCTCGATGGCCGTCAGATAGCGCTGACGGTCCATGTTATTCAGCGCTTCCTGATACAGCGTCTGTTCGGGAACGATGGTCTCTTCACGCAGCTTGGGCGGGCCGAACAAGCCGGTGCAGCCCGCGAGCGCGAGGACGAGAAGGCCCATGCCGAAAATGCGCCCGACATGGCGCGTTACGCCTGCAAAGCCGTTGCCAGTCACCAGAACCCCGTCCCTTCGAACCGCATGCATCATGCGGCCTATTGGTTAAATCGAACAAAACTGTGGCGCGCCGGCGCGCCACATCGAGGGTCGGGGCGACAAACGCCGGACGCGATGCCTCAGCCGACCGAACGCAGATAGGATGCGACGCGCGCGCCCTCGGGCATGTCGTCGAGCGCGTCGAAATCGAGCGGCAGTTCCGACGCCGGCACGATCTCGTAATTCGCATCGCTCGCCAACAGGCTCGACAGCACATGCGCATTGAGCGCATGCCCGCCCTTGTAGGAGCGGAACCGGCCATAGATGGGCAGGCCGCCCAGCGCCAGATCCCCAATCGCGTCGAGCAGCTTGTGGCGTACGAACTCGTCTTCGTAGCGCAGCCCGCCGGGATTGAGGATCCGGTCCTCATGCACGGTGATGGAATTCTCGAGGCTCGAGCCGAGCGCATAGCCGGCCTGGCGCAGGATCTTGGCGTCGCGCATGAACCCGAAGGTGCGCGCCGAGGACACGTCCTCGTAATATTTGCGCGGCGACCAGTCGAAGATCATGCGCTGGCGGCCGATGACCTTGGAATCGAAGTCGATCTCGAGGTCGAGCACCCGCCCGTTATAGGGCTCGAGGGCGGCGAAGGCATCGTTGTTGCGCACGGTGATGGCGCGAACGATCTTTATAAAGCGCCGCTCGGCCGGCTGGATCTCAATGCCGGCATTGATGATGGCTTCGGAGAAGGGCCGTGCGCTGCCGTCGAGGATCGGGCATTCGGGGCCGTTGAGCGTGATGGTGGCATTGTCGATGCCGAGCCCGCTGAGCGCCGAGGTGACGTGCTCGATGGTTGCGACCGAGACGCTGTCGCCGAGATCGAGCGTGGTGCACAGCGTCGTGCGGGTGATTCGTGAGAAATGGACCTGGACGGGAAGGGTCGCGTGTCCGTCGCCGATGTCGCGCCGGATGAGATAGCCGCTGTTCGGCGCGGCCGGGCCGAGGGTCAGGGTAACCGGTTGCGCGCTGTGGACCCCGAACCCCGCGAAGACCAGCTCGGCTGCCAGCGTACGCTGGCGCGTCGACAATCTATGCATATACCCAATGCTCCAAGCCAAGCCTTACGCAACCTCGAAAGGCTTACTGAAAAAAAACTCGGCGCGGAAGCCGCGCCGAGGGATTGTTGACCGTCCGCAGACAGACCGGCTTAGCCGTGTTTGCGCAGAAAGGCCGGAATTTCAAGGCTCTCTTTTTGCGTCGGATGCACCTGGTTCTGGCTCGGCTGCACCGGGGCGCGGCCGTGCTGGTCGAGCTTGCCGCGGGCGCCGTCCAGAGCCTGCTGAGGCGCGGAAAACCGGGGCTTTCCGCCCTCTATGGCGCTGCGCGCATCCTGGTCGTCGAGATGCGGCTGCGCGGGCTGCCGCGGCTCCGGCTCGGCCTGCGGGCGCAGGTTCAGACCGACATTCGAGGCCAGCCGCTTGAACAGGGCGCGGGCATTTCGCGGCTCGGCATCCTGTCGATCAGCTTCCGGCTGTGGCTGACGCGCAACAATGGGCAGCTCCTCGGTGCGCGGCATGCGGCGCTGGCCTTCCGGACGGGCGGCGCCCGCCGGCACGTAGACGGAGGGAATCGGCGGCTCGTCGCGCAGCGGCGCCTCGTCGTAAAGGTCGGCCGAGGCGGCGGCCGGGACATAGGGCTCGACGTGGATGCCGTCATCCTCGTGATGCGGATCGGCCGGCTCCAGCCCGTGGCCGATGGCCTCGGCGACGGCGTCCTCGACCTGGCGCTCGAAGGACGAATCAAGCGCGCTCGCCTGCTGGGCGACCTGGGTGACCGGGCGCGAGGGCTCGACCGGCACGTGGCGCTTGACGGCGAGCGGGGCGCGGGCGGCGTTGGGGCGCGCCGGCTCGAGCGCCTGGACCATCATGGCATCGGTGCCGGTGGCGACGACCGAGACGCGGATCGTGCCCTGCAGGTTCGGATCGAAGGTGGCGCCGAGAATGATGTTGGCGTCCGAATCGACTTCCTCGCGGATGCGGCTCGCCGCCTCGTCGACCTCGTAAAGGGTGAGATCGGGGCCGCCGGTGATGGAGATGAGCAGGCCGCGCGCACCCTGCATCGACACATCGTCGAGCAGAGGATTGGCGATGGCGGCTTCGGCGGCGTGGCGGGCGCGATCTTCGCCCGAGGCCTCGCCGGTGCCCATCATCGCCTTGCCCATGCCGCGCATGACGGCGCGCACGTCGGCGAAGTCGAGGTTGATCAGGCCTTCCTTGACCATCAGGTCGGTGATGCAGGCGACGCCCGAGAACAACACCTGGTCGGCCATGGCGAAGGCGTCGGCGAAGGTCGTCTTCTCGTTGGCGACGCGGAACAGGTTCTGGTTGGGGATGACGATGAGCGTGTCGACGTGCCGGTGCAGTTCGTCGATGCCGTCCTCGGCCAGCTGCGCGCGGCGATTGCCCTCGAAGCTGAACGGCTTGGTGACCACGCCGACCGTCAGTATGCCCTGCTCGCGCGCCGCGCGTGCGACGACCGGCGCTGCCCCCGTGCCGGTGCCGCCACCCATGCCGGCGGTGATGAACACCATGTGCGAGCCGGACAAATGGTCGTTGATCTCGTCGAAGCTCTCCTCGGCGGCGGCGCGGCCGACCTCCGGATGCGAGCCGGCGCCGAGACCTTCCGTCACCCCGACGCCGAGCTGGATGATGCGCTGCGCCTTGGACAGGGCCAGGGCCTGCGCGTCGGTATTGGCGACGACGAAATCGACCCCGTCCAGCCCGGACTCGATCATGTTGTTGACGGCGTTGCCGCCGGCTCCGCCCACGCCGAACACCGTGATGCGCGGCTTGAGCTCCTTGATGTCGGGGATGGTGAGATTGATGGTCATTGAGGGCACCCGGTCTGGCGTGATTGCCTTAAGATTTACCGTGCCATTCGTTAACTGGACCCTAACGATTGCGACCTTGGCGTTAACCGTGATGCAATTTGCAAGGCGGGCGGGGGTTCGGTGAGGGTTTCTTAACCACGGGGTGTCGATCCGGGGCGCCCCGGATCGTCGTGCCTTCATCGCAACCCAATATCCCAGGAGGCTCCCATGGTCCGGATCACGACCTGCCTATGGTTCGACAACAATCTCGAGGAGGCGCTGGCCTTCTACCGCACCGTGTTCAAATCCGTCGAAATGGGCAAACAGACGCGCGGGCCCGAGGGCGAGCTGATCGCGGCGCGCTTCACCATCGACGACAACGAGCTCGAAGGCATCAATGGCGGGCCGATCTTCAGGTTCTCCGAGGCGATCTCGCTCAGCATCGCGTGCAAGGACCAGGCGGAGGTGGATCACTACTGGCACGGGCTGCTCGCCGATGGCGGCGAGGAAAGCCAGTGCGGCTGGCTCAGGGACAGGTTCGGTTTGAGCTGGCAGATCGTCCCTGATGCGATCTACGACACCGTCAGCGGCCCCGACCCCGAAGGCGCCGCCCGCGCCATGGCGGCGATGATGAAGATGGTCAAGCTCGACGTGGCGGCGCTGGAAGCGGCTTACGCGGGGCGGTGATGGTTAACGGCCGGGTGGCTGGTTGCGGATGGAGCGGCGTGATATCATATTGGTGAGATATGATATCAGGAGGGAAAGATGCCGGCTGTCGTCATTCGCAACCTGCCACCCGAAACCCATGAAGCGCTGAAGGCGCGCGCGCGTGCAAAAGGGCGCAGCACCGAGGCGGAGATCCGTGAAATCCTGAAGGATGCGGTGGCCGAGCCGACCGAGATGAAGCTTGGGACGGCGCTGAGGGAACTCGGCCGCCAGTTCGATCTCGGCGATTTCGAGATCGAGCGCAGCAAGGATGAACCCCGCTACGCGACCTTTGAATGATCATCGTCGACACAAACGTCGTTTCGGCAGCCATGAACGGACACGAGCCAGGTGTGGCCGACTGGCTCGACACGCGGCCAATCTCTTCGCTCTATTTCACGAGCATAGGGGTCGGAGAGCTTTTGCTTGGAGCTCGCCTGCTTCCCGCCGGACGGAGGCAGGAAGGCTTGCTGGATGCCATCGAAGCGACGCTCTCACGATATTTCGGTGAGCGCATCCTCCCTTACGATATCCATGCTGCCACGAATTATGCTCTGATCACCAGCAACGCACGTGCGGCCGGTCGCACCGTTCTCATGGCCGATGCCCAGATCGCCGCCATAGCCCTATCCAATGGCTTCAAAGTCGCGACCCGCGACAAGGCACCCTTCACCGCAGCCGGCCTTCAGGTGATCGATCCGTGGACCGCCCCTCTATATTAAACGCTCAAAACCCCGATTTCAGCCACTCCCCGACGCGGGCGAGATAGCCGTCGCGGCCGATGAGGCGGCGGGTGCGGGGTTCGGCGTATTCGTTGCCGCACACCTGCGGGTAGACGAGCATGCCGGTGGCCGCCGAGAAGGCGGCGCCCTTGGCGATGTCGGGCAGGCCCGCGACGCCCATGGGGCGGCCGGTGCGCACGTTGCGCGCAAGGATGCGGCGGGCGACCTCGGGCAGGCCGGTCATCTCGCTGGCCCCGCCGGTGAGCACGAACCGGCGCCCGCACACATCCATCATGCCGGTGGCCTGCATGCGGTCGCGGATGGCGGT
>JAEWHZ010000149.1 GCA_023387585.1 Pseudomonadota bacterium | reverse complement strand
GCCGTCGGGAAATCGAGCTCGAGAAGGGGCGCGCGTTCCGCCCATCCATAGGGCACTTTTGCAGTCATCATGCTTCCTTTGATCGGGCGGTTCACGGAGCGCCCAGCTTGCTTGCGGCGGTCTCGATATCGGCGGCGGTGTTGAAGCCGTGCACCGACAGGCGCAGCCGGCCTTCGCCCGCCGCCACATGGATGCGCTCGCCAGCCAGCCGCTCGGCGAGCCCGCCGGCGGCCTCGGTGCGGATGGCGATCGAGGTGCCGCGCGCGGCCGTTGCGTGCGGCGTCCACACATCCCAGCCGAGGGTTTCGAGCCGGTCGCGCAACGCGCCGGAAAGCGCGAGCGCATGGCGCGTGATCGCCTCCATACCGGCGGCTTCCAGCACGTCCAGCCCGGTCTCGAGCGCGTAGAGCGCGGGAAAATCCGGATTGCCGAGCTCGAAGGCCGCGGCCCCGGCTTTGCGCGCGAAGCTGATCTCGCCGCTTTCCACCCCATAGGTCTCGACCGAGAACCAGCCCACCGGCGCCCGGGGCTCGCCGAGCCGCGCCGCGTTCCAGAACAGCAGGCCCGTGCCGTGGCTGCCGAGCAGGAACTTGTGGCCGCACGAAACGACGAAATCGCACGCGTCCACCGGCACCGGCAGCACGCCGAGCGAATGCGAGGCATCGACGCCCAGCGCGATGCCCCGATTGTGCAGCTCGAAGGCCAGCGCCGCGATGTCGAGGCGCCGGCCATGCCGAAAGCTCACATGGCTGACCAGAACCAGCCGCGTGCGCGCATCGAGCGCCGCCAGCAGGGCCGGTATCGGATCGCCGGTCGTCTCGACCAGCCGCACCGTCACCCCGAACTGTTCGAGCCCGAGCCCGGCCAGCACCAGGGACGGATACTCGTCCGCCAGCGTGACGATCGAATCCCCCGCGCGCCAGTCGAGCGCGCTCACGGCCGCCACGAGCGCCGCGCTCGCCGAATTCACGAAGCCCACATGCTGCCGCTCGGTGCCGGCGAACGCCGCCATCCGGCCTCGCACCCGCTCGAGCGCTTTTTCAAGCTCCGCCCGGCCGGCCGCGCCGGCCGATTTGTGCGCGGCATAGGCCGCATGGGCGGACAGGCCCGCGCGCGGCAGCGGCGCTTCCCCGCCCGATTGCAGGTGGATCGTGCCCTCTTCGAGCAGCAGCGTCGCCGGATCGATCGGGGGCATCGTCACAATCCGCGCCCGAGCACGCTTTGCAGGAACTGCTGGGTGCGCGCCTTGTTCGGCTTGCCGAAGATCACCGAGGGTAAGTCGTCTTCCACCACCACGCCGTCCTCCATGAAGATGGTGCGCGTGGCCACGTCGCGGGCGAAGCGCATCTCATGGGTCACCAGCAGCATGGTGATGCCGCCTTCGTCGGCCAGCGCCTGGATCACCGACAGCACCTCGTCGACGCGCTCGGGGTCGAGCGCCGAGGTCACCTCGTCGAACAGGATGATGCGCGGCTGCATGGCCAGCGCCCTGGCGATCGCCACGCGCTGCTGCTGCCCGCCCGAGAGCTGGCGGGGAAAATGGTCGGCCTTGTCGCCCAGTCCGACCTTGGCAAGCAGCTCGCGGCCCATCTCCAGCGCCAGCTTGCGCTCCATGCCTTTGACATGGACCGGCGCCTCGATGACGTTCTCGATCGCCGTGCGGTGCGGGAACAGGTTGAACTGCTGGAACACCATGCCCACGTCGGCGCGGGCGATGCGCACCGCGTTTGGCGGCGTCATCACCTGCCGGCCGTCCACGTCGCGAAAGGCGAGGTGCTTGCCGAACACCTCGATGGAGCCGGCATCGGCCTGTTCGAGCGTCATCAGCAGGCGCAGCAGCGTCGTCTTGCCCGAGCCGCTGCGGCCGATGATGGAGATGCGCTCGCCCGGCCGGACGTCGAGGTCGAGCTTGTCGAGCACGACCAGCGTCCCATAGGCCTTGCTGACGCCTCGCATGCGTACGGCGAGTGCCGATGGATCAGGTGCGGTTGGCAAACTTGTTCTCCAGAAGGCGGACGAGCACGGCCGAGATCAGGCTGAAGATCAGGAACAGGATTCCGACCATGGTCAGCGGCTCGTAATAGCGATAGCTGCGCGCGGCCTCGGCCAGCCCCATCCCCATCATTTCGAGGATGCCGATGGTGGCGAGCAGCGGCGTTTCCTTGAACATGGCGATGGCGTAATTGCCCAAAGGCGGGATGACCGGCGGCAGCGCCTGCGGCAGGATCACGCGGCGCCACATCATCGGGCGCGACATGTTGAGCGCATGCGCCGCTTCCCACTGGCCGCGCGGCACTGCGGCGATGCCGGCGCGATAGACCTCGGCCATGTAGGACGCATAGTGGATGCCGAGGGCCACAACGCCGACGAACAGCGCCGGCAGCGCCACGCCGAACTGCGGCATCACGTAGTAGAGAAAGAACAGCTGGATCAGCAACGGCGTGTTGCGCACGAACAGCACCACGGCAGCGCTCGCATGGCGCACCACGGCGAAGCGCGACCGGTTCAGCATGGCGAGGAACAGGCCCAGAACGGCCGCCAGCAGCGTGCCGAGGATCGTGATCTCGATGGTGACCACTGCGCCGCGCAGCAGCGCCGGTGCGATATGGGCGAGATAGGAGAGATCGAAATTCACGCCCGGAACTCCTGGTCCCGTCCGGCGCCGAGCCGCGCTTCCAGCATCCGCATGCCCCAGCTCAGCACCATGGCGACGACGAAATAGATCACCAGCACCAGCCCATAGACCTCGACGATCCGCCCCGTGGTCTGGAACAGCGTGTTGCCGGCGAAGGCCAGGTCGAAAATGGTGATGAGCGACAGCAGCGACGTCGATTTCAGCAGCTCGATCAGCAGGTTGCCGAAGGGCGGCAGCATGGCGACGAAGGCCTGGGGCAGGATGACGCGGCGCAGCGTTGTGGCCGGCGACATGTTCAGCGCCACACAGGCCTCGCGCTGGCTCTTCGGCACGCCGTTGATGGCCGCGCGCACCACTTCCGAGCCATAGGCGCCGTGGTTGAGCGCCAGCACGATCACCCCGGTGGTGATCGGGTCGAGCGTCAGCCCGAACAGCGGCATGACGTAGAAGAAATAAAAGAGCTGCACCAGCAGCGAGGTGCCGCGAAACAGCTCGACATAGGTGATGGCGAGCCAGTTCAGCGGCCGGAACGGCGAGAGCCGCGCAAGCCCGCTGGCCAGCGCCAGGACCAGCGCCAGAGGCGCGGCGAGGACCGTCACCAGCAATGTCGTTTGCAGGCCCCTCAGCAACAGGGGCAGCATGTCGAGAAGGGTCATGGCAACCTGCTGCGAGTAGGCGGCCGCACGGTGCGCGGCCGCCGAAGAATGTCAGGCAACGGCTGTCAGGCGGAGCAGAGCTGCTCGATCGTCGCCGTTTCGGCCGTCGGGGTCAGCGCCGCCGGCAGGCCCCATTTGGCGTTGATCTCGGCCAGCTCGCCGCTCGCCACCAGTTCGGCGAGGCCGGCATTATAGGCCGCGAGCAGGGCGGTGCTGTCCTTGTGGAAAGCCATGGCGGCATAGTCGATCGCCGGGGCGCCGTCGACCACGGGGTCGACGAAGTCCTCGACGATCTCGAGGCCCTCGTCATTCATCGCCTCGACGGTCGAGGCGATGATGACCAGCGAGCTGATCACCGCGTCGACGCGGCCGCCTCTGAGGGCCGAGAGCAGGGTGGGAACGTCGGGCAGGGCGACCCAATTGGCCTCGGCGATGCCGGCGGCCTGCACATAGCCTTCATCGACCGAGCCGCGCACGAAGCCGATACGGGCCTCCCCGTTCGCCGCCACGTCGTCCAGCGACTTGAGGTTGAGCGGATTGCCGGCGGCGACCACAAAGCCTTCGCGGCTCAGCGAGTCTGGATTGGCGAACGCCACCAGCTCGCAACGCTCCGGCCGGATGAACAGGCCGGTGCAGATCACGTCGAACCGGCGCGCGGCGAGGCCCGGGATCAGGGCGCCGAACTCGGTCAGCGTCGCATCGAGGTTCTCGACGCCGGCATTGCGCATGGCGG
>JAEWHZ010000147.1 GCA_023387585.1 Pseudomonadota bacterium | reverse complement strand
TTCTCGACGATCTCGGCGAAGCGCATGGTGTCTTCCTGCACGCGCTGGGCCGCGCCCTCGGTGGTGCGGATCACCGGCCAGTAGCTCATATAGTAGCTGTTCATCGCCTTGCGCCAGCGGAACACGTAATGCGCGGTGAAGAAGGCGAGCAGCACCAGCACCAGGATGCGCGGCACGATCACCACCATGATGATGAAGATCTCGCCATAGAGCTGGCTGGGGGAGACCGAGCCGGGCGTGGTCAGCGCGCCTTGCAGCGTGTTGAAGAAGGTGCCCTGCCAGTTGTTGACGAAGGCGTCGACCTGCACGTTGAAATAGAGGATCAGCAGGATGCCGACCGTGCCGACCACCGACCACCAGTACCATTCGTTGCGCTTGTAGAAGAACCAGAAGGCGCAGAACAGCACGGCGGCCATGATCACGTATTGATAGAGCCAGAAGACCTCGCCGGTAAGGAAGGCGCCTTGCGGGGTGCAGGCGGCGGCTTCGATCTGGTTGGGCAGGACACTGTCGGCCGCCGGAGGTGTGGGCAGGCCCTCGGCCCCGTCAGGCGTCGTCCCGGTCGCGGTGCCGGCGGGATCTCCGGCCGGTGCCGCCGGATCGACGGGGGCGCACATGGGGGCGATGAAGAAGCCGTCGAGGCTGGCGACGCCGCGCAGGGGGGCCGAGATCAGCGGCCAGGCGAGGGTCGCGACGAGCATCCACAGGCCCATGGACAAAAAGAACAGCTTCGGGACGGGAAAGAAGGAACGAAACACCGCTTGGTCTCCAGCTGTCGTGAATGCGTCATCTAGACGCCTGATTCCGGTCGAAGCAAGGAGAGCAAGTTAACGATCGGCAAGGTTTTTCCGGTTTTGCCTTCCCCTTCGCTCACCCCGGCGCTTCGCATCCGATCGGTCCGAAAGCGCTTCGCACTTTCCGCCCCGATGCGATAGGACGTGACCAGCGCGAAGAGGTCCGAGAACGAGAGTGTCCGCCATGAGCGAGGTTCTGGAAAAACCGGCCGAGGCCGACGAGGCGGCGGGGCATCCGGTATTCGCCGATGCGCCCAAAAGCGTCGGGTTCAACAAGCTGCGCAAGCGCCTGATCCGCTCGATGCGCGAGGCGATCGACACCTTCGGCATGGTGCGGCCAGGCGCGCGCTGGCTGGTGGCGCTGTCGGGCGGCAAGGATTCCTACGGGCTCTTGGCGCTGCTGCTCGACCTCAAATGGCGCGGGCTGCTGCCGGTGGAGCTGCTGGCGTGCAATCTCGACCAGGGGCAGCCGAACTTTCCCAAGCATATCCTGCCGGACTATCTGGCGGCGCTGGGGGTGGAGCACCGGATCGAATATCGCGACACCTATTCGATCGTCACCGACAAGCTGAAGGCGGGGGCGACCTATTGCTCGCTATGCTCGCGGCTGCGGCGGGGACATCTTTATCGCATCGCGCGCGAGGAGGGGTGCTCGGCGCTGGTGCTCGGGCACCATCGCGACGACAGCCTCGAAACCTTCTTCATGAATATGTTCCATGGCGGCAGGCTGGCGGCGATGCCGGCCAAGCTGATCAACGACGAGGGCGACGTCGAGGTGCTGCGCCCGCTGATCTATTGCGCCGAGGACGATCTGGCGCGGTTCGCCGAGGCGATGCGGTTCCCGATCATCCCGTGCGATCTGTGCGGCAGCCAGGACGGGCTGGAACGCAACGCCATGAAGGCTATGCTGGCCGATATCGAAAGGCGCATGCCGGGGCGCAAGGACGTGATGATCCGGGCGCTCGGCAACATCAACCCGGCGCATATGCTCGACCCGCGCCTGTTCGACTTCAAGGGACTGGAATTGCCATGCTGACCACCGAGAGATTGTGCGACATCCTGCGCGACGCCGCCAAGACGGAGATCGTGCCGCGCTTCCGCCGGCTCGATGAGGGCATGGTGCGCACCAAGACCAGCGCCATCGACCTGGTGACCGAGGCCGACGAGGGCGCGGAGCGGGTGATCACCGCGGCGCTGCGGGCCGAGGAATCCGGGCTGATGGTGGTGGGCGAGGAGGCGGTGGCGGGTGATCCGAGCCTGCTCGATGCGGCGCTCGGGGCGGAGAACGTGGTTTATGTCGATCCGGTGGACGGGACGGCGAATTTCGCCGCCGGGCTGCCGCTGTTCGCCGTGATGGGCGCGCTGGTGCGCGGCGGGGAGACGGTTGCCGGGGCGATCTACGATCCGATGGGCGACGACGTGATCGTCGCCGAGAAGGGCGCCGGCGCCTATCAGGTGTTTCCCGACGGGCGGCGGGTGCGGCTGAAATTCGCCGCGCCGACGGAATTGTCGCAGATGGTGGGCACGGTTTCGGTGAACTATCTGCCGCCGGAGCGGCGGGGCGCGGTGCTGGCGAACCTCGCCAGGGTCAGTGCCTTCGCCGCCTATCGCTGCGCCGGGCACGAATACCGCACCGCGGCCACGGGCTGGCTGCATTTCGTGATGTATCAGAAGCTGATGCCGTGGGATCACCTCGCCGGAGCGCTGATCCTCGCCGAGGCCGGCGCGCATGTGGCGCGGCTGGACGGATCGGAATATCGGCCGCATCACCGCGACGGCGGCATATTGGCGGCGCCGGACGCCGAGGGCTGGGAGGCCCTGCGGCGCGAGGTGTTCGCGGGGTAGGGGGCGGCGGGGCCAACCACTGGATGTCACCCCGGCGCAGGCCGGGCCCTATCACGAGGGGCATGCCATGAAACGCCATGGTGCGGGTTATGGATTTCGGAGATAGGCCCCGGCCTGCGCCGGGTGACATCGGGGATGTGGGTGCGTCGAGCGATACCGGAAGCTCTATTTCGCCGGGGCGGGTTCGGCGTGGTCGTGGCCGACGCCGAACAGGCGGCCGCGTTCGGCGACGAGGATGCAGATCAGGGTCAGGACGCCCATGGCGAGATAGCCGGTGGCGGTGGGCAGCACCGTGCCGTTGTACATCTGGCCGATGAAGCCGCCGATGAAGGCGCCGCCGATGGTCTGGGTGAACCCGAAGACCGAGGAGGCGGTGCCGGCGACGTTGCCGAGCGGCTCCATGGCCAGCGAGTTGGCGTTGGAGGCGATCCAGCCGAAGCACACCATGATGATGCTCAGATGGGTCATGAACAGCCATAGCGGCATGTAGCCCAGCGCGCTGAACAGCACCCAGCTGGCCGAGAACAGGATGAAGACCAGAAGGGCGGTGTGCGAGACGCGGCGCATGCCGAGCCCGCGCACCATGCGCGAATTGAGGAAGGAGCCGATCGACATCAGCGCCGCCGGGACGGCGAAGGCCACCGGGAACCAGACGCCGAGATCGTAGATCTCGACATAGATCTGCTGGCTGGTGGAGATGAAGGTGAAGATGGCCGAGAACATGAACATGCCGGCGAGGCCGTAGCAGAAGGCGAGCCGGTTGGTGACGACGATGCGGAAGGCGCCGGCGACGGCGCCGACGCTGAGCGGGCGGCGGTTCTCGGGGGCGAGGGTCTCGGGCAGGCGGATGAAGGTCCACACCACCAGTGCGACGGCGAGGCCGGCCATGAACACGAAGATCGAATGCCAGTTGCCGGTGGCGAGCATGACCACCTGGCCGAGGCCGGGCGCGAGGATGGGCACGGCCATGAACACCATGAAGACCAGCGACATCACCTCGGCCATGGCGCGGCCCGCATAGAGATCGCGCACGATCGAGGTGGCGATGACGCGGGTGGCGGCGGCGCCGATGCCCTGGACGAAACGCAGGGCGAGCAGGATGGCGAAGCTGGGCGCGAAAGCGGCGAGGATGGCGCTGACGGTGTAGACGGCGAGCCCGGCGAGCAGCGGCGCGCGGCGCCCGAAACGGTCCGACAGCGGGCCGTAGACGATCTGGGCGAGGCCGAAGCCGAGCATATAGGCGCTGATGACGAACTGGCGGTCATTGTCGCTGGCGACGCCGAAATCGGCGGCCATCTCGGGCAGAGCGGGCAGCATGACGTCGATGGCGAGGGCATTAGCCGCCATCAGCGCGGCGATGAGGGCAATGAATTCGACGCGGGAGGGCGCCCGCTGAACGGTAGACGACATGAATATCTCTGGACAGGGTGCCGACGCGCAACGCCGCGCCGTGGGGAACGATCCGAACATGAACCGGCGAGGCCGGTTTGGCAAGATTTCTATCGTCGGAAAACGATGGATGTCAGGCGTGGCGGGCCGCGAAGCCGGGGGCGGTGCGCTCGGTGATGGGCAGGTGGACGGCAGCCGAGGCGAGGCCGAGCAGGATGCCCAGATACCAAACGAGGCTGTAGGAGCCGGTCTGGTCGAAGACCAGCCCGCCGAGCCAGACGCCGACGAAGGAGCCGATCTGGTGGCTGAGAAAGGCGATGCCGTAGAGCATGCCGAGATAGCGCGGGCCGAAGAACAGCCCGACGAGCCCGGCGGTGAGCGGCACGGTCGACAGCCAGAGCAGGCCCATGGCGGCGGCGAAGGCGTAGGCGGTCAGCTCGCTGACCGGAATGAGCAGGAACAGGCCGATGGCGACGGCACGCGAGAAATAGATGGCGGCGAGCAGCAACTGCCTCGGAAAGCGCCCGCCGAGCCAGCCGGAGAGCAGGGAGCCGGCGACGTTGAACAGGCCGATGACGGCGATGGTCCAGCTGCCGACCTCGGGGGTCAGGCCGCATTGGACGAGATAGGCCGGCATGTGCACGTTGATGAAGGCGAGGTGGAAGCCGCACACGAAAAAGCCGATGACCAGCAGGCGGTAGGACCCGTGGCCCCAGGCATGAGCGAGCGCCTGCATGAAGGGCAGGTCGGCCTGGCCCGGCCGGCTTTCGGCGCGGCCGCGCAGGGCCGCGGAAAGGGGGATGATGAGCAGCAGGATGGCGGCGAGCCAGACCAGCGCCATCTGCCAGCCGAAGGCTGAGATGAAACCCTGGCCGAGCGGGGCGAACAGGAACTGGCCGGCGGAGGAGGCGGCGGTGGCGATGCCGAAGACGATGCTGCGCTTTTCGGCCGGCACGACGCGGCCGAAGGCGGCCATGACGACACCGAAGGAGGCGATGGCGATGCCGATTCCGGTCACGAGCCCGGCGGAGAGCAGCATCAGCTCGGCAGTGGGCGAAAAGGCCATCCACAAGACGCCGGCGGCATAGACGAGACCGCCAAGGGCGAGGACGCGTCCGGCGCCGTAACGGTCGGCGAGGCCGCCGGCAAAGGGCTGGGCGATGCCCCAGGCGAGGTTCTGCACGGCCATGGCCATGCCCCACTGCTCGCGGGTGAGGCCGAGATCGGCGGTGACCGGCAGGGTGAACAGACCGAAGGCACCACGCGTTCCGAAGCCGATGGCGGCGATGACGCAGCCGGCGGCGATGATGACGGCGAGCGGCAGGCCGGAGGAACGGGTGGCGGCGAGGGTGGACATGGTTCGGACCGGCAGCGGGTTATCGGCCGGAATTGCTACGCCGTTTCGCCGCGCGCGGCAAAGTCAATTCCACTTGTGGCCCGCAAATGGCTGCGACCGGAGGACAGGTTGACGCGAGCGGGGCGCAGCGGCGACAAGGCCGGCGCCGAAAGGATGATGCAGATGCTGCGCCATATCGTTTTCTTCACCGCGAAATCCGAAGCCGAGCTGGAGGCGATCGAAACCGGGCTCAAGGCGCTCGCGACGATCCCCCACAGCGAGAAATTCGAGGTGGCCCGCAATGAAAAGCTCGACCTGTTCGGCAACGAGATCGACATCGTCGTCTATGCCGAGTTCGCGGACGCGGCGGCGCTGAAGGCCTACAAGGCGCACCCGACCTATGCCGAAACGACGGCCAAGGTGCGGCCGTTGCGGGAGCTGCGGTTTGCGGCGGATGTGGTGGTGGAGGGGTAGTTGTCGAATTCTCCGCCGCCACCGGAGGTTGAGGCATCCGGAGATAGGCCCCGGGCCAAGCCCGGGGTGGCATCGGAGGGGCGGAGAGATGGGTCCTCGGGTCAAGCCCGAGGATGACAGGTGGAGGATCGGGGGACCGGCGGGGCTGCCCTCAGGCGGTCTGCTGGACGGTAATGCCCTTGTCGGCGAGGAACTGCTGGAGCTCGCCGTTCTGGAACATCTCGCGCGCGATGTCGGCGCCGCCGACGAACTCGCCCTTGACGTAGAGCTGCGGGATGGTGGGCCAGTTGGAATAGACCTTGATGCCGTCGCGCAGCTCGGGGTTTTCCAGGACGTTGGCGCTGTCGAAGTCGACGCCGAGATAGTTCAGGATCTGCACCACCTGGCCGGAAAATCCGCATTGCGGGAAGTCGGGCGTGCCCTTCATGAACAGGAAGACGTCGCTGGACTTCACCTTGTCGTCGATGAAGGCGTTGATATCGGTCATGGAAACATCCTTTCGCGCCGGCAGGACGGCAGCATCGTTTGCCGACTAGATAAGACGAGATCGGGGCGATGTCGAGGTTGACCGGGAAACGGTAGTGGACCTAGCTTGCTCGGGCGGGCGTGATCGGCACCGTGAACTTTCGGACGCTGTTCCACGTTATCCGCGTGAGGTCCGCAATGGCGCGGGCCGAGGGGGCCGCCTTCGCGGCTTGTTCGAGGGAAGCAGATCATGGGTATAGACGGCGTGGGCTGGATCGCAGCCATCATCATCGGCGGCATTGCCGGCTGGCTGGCCGGCAAGGTCATGGGTTCTCGCAACAGCGTGCTGATCAACATCATCCTAGGCGTGGTCGGAGCAATCATCGCGAGCATCCTGCTCGGGGTCATCGGCATCGCGTTCTGGGGATGGATCGGCTATCTGATCGCGGGCTTCATCGGGGCCTGCATTCTCATCGCCATCTCGCGCGCCTTTTCGGGCAGCCGGACGTAGCGCGGAAAGGACGAGGCGAGGAAAGGGCCGGCCCCGGTGGCCGGCTGGCTACTTCGACAATCTGTGCGCCGCACGCAGGGTGTGTGCGGCGCCGAGTCCGTTGAGGACCTCTGGCGGTATGGCAAGGTCGCGGATGACGTCCGCATGGCGCCGGAATCCCATCAGCTCGCGCTGGACGAAATACTGCCAGACCGCCTTCTGGGCGGCGGCGAGGCGGGACGGGCGGTCGGCGCCGGTGGCAGCGCGCAGCTCGGACAGGCATTTGACGCAGATGCGCTCGGCCTCGCCGATCGATGCGGCGCGCTCGACCATGACCTCATGCTCGAGCGCCGTGGTGCCGGCTTCGGGCCGGACGATGCGGATCAGATCGAGGGAGCCCCTCAGGCTCAACTGGCGCCGTCCGGAACCGCGGTCTGGAGCGCTAGGGCGTGCAGGGCTCCCCCCATGTCGCCCTGAAGCGCGTCATAGACCATCTTGTGCTGCTGGACGCGCGACTTGCCGATGAACTGGGCCGATTTCACCGTGGCGGCATAATGGTCGCCATCGCCGGCAAGATCGCGAATCTCGACCTCGGCATCGGGCAGGGCGGCCTTGATGCGTCGTTCGATTTCGCTGGCATCCATCGGCATGTCGTATCCCTTCACACTCGCTCGGGCTGGATATGGCATGCGGAGGGAGGGGGTTCAAGCCGGGGGCAATACGCTGCTGTCACCCCCAGCTACAAGCAGCTCAGCCGGCACTATGACGCTTCATGGCAATCCCCTCGTGATGGGCCCCGGCCTGAAGCCGGGGTGACATCGAGTACGGACAAGCTCGGTGCGCTCTCACGGGGCAGACGGGTCACTCGACCTCAGCCATCCATCAGGGCCGGGAAGAAGGAGTCGTGGCTGGCCCGCAGCTCGGCTACGGGGATGGCGCGGGCGGTTCCGAGCGCGAGGGCGGTGCCGCCGGTGGTGCCGATGCGGGTGGCGGCAAGGCCCGGGTGTTCGGCGAGCAGGGCCTGCAAGTCGGCTTCTGCGTCGGGCGACAGGGTGACGAGGTAGCGGCCCTGGTCCTCGCCGAACAGCACGGGGATGGGGTCCGCACCGTCCGGAAGGTCGATGGCGGCGCCGATGCCGGAGGCCATGGCCATCTCGGCGAGGGCGACGCCGAGGCCGCCATCGGACAGGTCATGGACGGCGGTGGCAAGGCCCGCCCCGATCAGGCGGAGAACGAGTTCGCCGGCCTTGCGCTCATGGGCGAGATCGACGGGAGGCGGGGCGCCTTCCTGGCGGCCGAACAGCTCGCGCAGATAGGCGGACTGGCCCAGATGCGCGCCCCAGTGCGGCGGGGCGCCGACAAGGAGGATGGGCTGGTTTTCGGCGGAAAAGCCGATGCGGGCCATTTTGGCGTGGTCCTCGATCAGGCCGACGCCGCCAATGGTGGGGGTGGGCAGGATGCCTTTACCGCTGGTCTCGTTGTAGAGTGAGACGTTGCCCGACACGATGGGGAAATCGAGCGCGCGGCAGGCTTCGCCGATGCCGTTGATGGCACGCACGAGCTGGCCCATGATCTCGGGGCGCTCGGGATTGCCGAAATTGAGATTGTCGGTGGCGGCCAGCGGGGTGGCGCCGGTGGCGACGAGGTTGCGCCAGCATTCGGCGACCGCCTGCTTGCCGCCCTCGAAGGGGTCAGCCTCGCAATAGAACGGGTTCACGTCGGAGGAGAAGGCGAGCGCCTTGGCGGGGTGGCCGTCGACGCGGACGACGCCGGCATCGCCGCCGGGCAGTTGCAGGGAATTGCCCTGAATCAGCGTGTCGTACTGCTCCCACACCCAGCGGCGCGAGGACAGGTTGGACGAGGCGAGCAGCTTTACCAGCGCGTCGGCCGGGTCCATGGCGGGAATGCCGGCGATGGGGGCGGGCGCTTCGGGCTCGAGCCAGGGGCGGTCGTATTCCGGGGCTTCGTCGCCGAGGTCCTTGATGGGCAGGTTGGCGACCTCGGAACCCTGGAACAGGACGCGGAAGCACAGATCGTCGGTGGTGCGGCCGACGGTGGCGAAATCGAGCTCCCATTTCTCGAAGATGCGGCGCGCCTCGGGCTCCTTGTCCGGGTGCAGCACCATGAGCATGCGTTCCTGGGATTCGGAGAGCATCATCTCATAGGCGCTCATGCCGGTCTCGCGCACGGGGACCTTGTCGAGGTCGAGCTCGATGCCGAGATCGCCCTTGGCGCCCATCTCGACGGCGGAGCAGGTGAGGCCGGCGGCGCCCATGTCCTGGATGGCGATGACGGCGCCGGTGGCCATCAGCTCGAGGCAGGCTTCGAGCAGGCGCTTTTCGGTGAACGGGTCGCCGACCTGGACGGTGGGGCGCTTTTCCTCGATGTCGTCGCCGAACTCGGCGGAAGCCATGGTGGCGCCGCCGACGCCGTCGCGGCCGGTCTTGGCGCCGAGATAGACGACGGGCAGGCCGACGCCCTCGGCCTTGGAGTAGAAGATGGCATCGGTGTCGGCGAGGCCGGCGGCGAAGGCGTTGACGAGGATGTTGCCGTTGTAGCGCGCGTCGAACTGCACCTCGCCGCCGACGGTGGGCACGCCGAAGGCATTGCCGTAGCCGCCGATGCCGGCGACGACGCCGGAGACGAGATGGCGGGTCTTTTCGTGGTCCGGCGCGCCGAAGCGCAGGGCGTTCATGGCGGCGATGGGGCGCGCACCCATGGTGAACACGTCGCGCAAGATGCCGCCGACCCCGGTCGCCGCGCCCTGATAGGGCTCGATGTAGCTGGGGTGGTTGTGCGATTCCATCTTGAACACCACGGCCTGGCCGTCACCGATATCGACGACGCCGGCATTCTCGCCGGGGCCCTGGATGACGCGCGGGCCCGTGGTGGGCAGGGTGCGCAGCCAGCGCTTGGAGGATTTGTAGGAACAGTGCTCGTTCCACATGGCCGAGAAGATGCCGAGCTCGGTGAAGGTCGGGGTGCGCCCGATCAGGTCGAGGATCTTGGCGTATTCCTCGGGCTTGAGGCCGTGGTCGGCGACCATCCTGTCGGTGATGACGATGTCGTTGGGGATGGTCATGGCCGAAGTTCCGAAAGAGTCAGACGATGGGGCGGCGTTGCGCGAGCAGGTGATCGAGCGCAACGACGATGAAGCACAAAAGGGCGAGGACGGCGGCGACGGCGAGCGCGTTGAGGAACACCGCGCCATAGCCGAGATTGTTCACCTCGAGGATCGGATAGGGGTATTCAGAGACGATGGCGCCGCGCGCCAGGATGTAGAAGAAATAGGCGAGCGTGGGCACCAGCATGACGCCGATATCGAGCCAGCGCAGGCCGCCATGGGGCGAGACGAACAGCCACCACAGCGCGTAGACGCTGGGGGTGATGTAATGCAGCGTGACATTGGCGACGTGGAGCAGGCCGTCGAACTGGTAGAGGCCCGAAAGCAGCAGGTGGTAAAAGCCGCAGACCAGCGCCATGACCGCGACCATCATGGCGCGGGTGAGGGGGTGGCGGAAGAGGCCGAGCCAGGGCGTCGTGGTGAGCGCGGACAGGTAGATCAGCACCAGCACGAGGTTGGTGAGGATCGTATAGAAAGAGAAAAAGGTGATCAGCGCATCGGGCAGCCAGCGGCCGGCGGCGAGGAAGGCCGGTACGGTGAGCCCGAATTGCAGCACCAGCCCGGCGAGCCCGATGACGAGGCCGAGCGCGGTGGGAAGACGGAATCGCGGCGCCATCAGGCCGCCTTGTCGAGCAGGCCGGTGAAGAAGGCGCGGCCATCGGTGCCGCCATGGGCGGGTTCGATGAGGTTTTCCGGATGCGGCATGAGGCCGAGCACGGTTCGGTCGGCGCTGACGATGCCGGCGATGTCGTTGATCGAGCCGTTGGGATTGGTGCCCTCGGCATAGCGGAAGGCGATCTGGCCTTCGCCTTCTAGGCGGGCGAGGGTCTCGGAATCGGCGAAGTAATTGCCGTCATGGTGCGAGACGGGGCAGTCGATGACCTGGCCGGCGGTGTAGTGCCGGGTGAAGGGCGTGTCGGCGTTGACCACTTCGAGCCGGACGCGCTTGCACACGAAGCGCAGCGAGGCGTTGCGCATCAGCGCGCCGGGCAGCAGGCCGGCCTCGACGAGGATCTGGAAGCCGTTGCAGACGCCGAGCACGCGCACGCCGCGATCATTGGCCTCGCGGATGCGGTCCATGATCGGCGAGCGGGCGGCGATGGCGCCGCAGCGCAGATAATCGCCATAGGAGAAGCCGCCGGGGATGACGACGACATCGGTGCCGGCGGGCAGGTCGGCATCCTGATGCCAGACGATGGCCGGGGGAGCGCCCGACACTTTGGTCAGCGCGGCGATCATGTCCCGGTCGCGGTTGAGACCGGGAAAGACGACGACTGCGGCTTTCATGGCACGCTCCGACGATTGGTGCGGTGGATGGTCGGACGTGTGGCGCGGCGGGG
>JAEWHZ010000092.1 GCA_023387585.1 Pseudomonadota bacterium | reverse complement strand
CCGCCATGGCGCATCTCGAGCATGTCGACGGGGTGATGCTGGGGCGCGCCGCCTATCACGATCCGATGCTGCTCGCCGAGGTCGATGCGCGCGTGTTCGGCGACGGGGCGGCGACGCCCTCGCTCGCCGAGCTGCTGGAGGTCATGGCGGACTATGCCGAGGCGCAGATGGAAGCGGGCGTGCGCATCAACCACGTCGCCCGCCATATGCTCGGCCTCGCCAATGGCCGGCCGGGGGCGCGGGCGTTCCGGCAGATCCTGTCGAGCGAAGCCTGCCGCCCCGATGCGGGTCCGGAGATCTTCGCCCGTGCGTGGGAAGCGCTGGAACTGGCGGGGGCGCGCAAGACCGCCGCGTGAATGGAGCGTTTCCAGCAAAAGCGGGAACCGGTTTTGCGGTTCGGAAACGCGACCGCCCGGAAATAATCAGTCGGTCAGAATCAGCGCGTTGCGGCTGACGGTGTACTGGCTCAGCGTTTCGAGGAAGGTCATGCCCAAGAGGCTGCGGTCGAGCGCGTTGGCGTCGGTGACGAAGGCGGAGACGCCGCGCCTGACGATGCCGCCGACATCGAGCTCGTCGATACGGATGCGCGCGGCCATGCCGGTGCCGTTGGCGGTGGTGACGGGGATGTTGTAGCGCAGCGTGCCGATGTCGATGCCGGCGGCCTGAGCATCGGCTTCGGTGAGCACCACGGCACTGGCGCCGGTGTCGAAGATCATCGGCGTGCGATGGCCGTTGACCACGGTGACGACCTCGAAATGCCCGCCCAGCCCGCGCCGGAACGTCGCCGTGCCGCGATCGGCATCGACCAGCGCCACGCCGGGGCTGAGCTCGCCGACGAGGCGCCCGCCGAAACCCAGAAGCTCGTCGCGATAGGCATAGGCGCTGAAGGCGAGGCCGAACAGCCCGACCCATAGCAGCACGGACGTGACCATGTTTCCGGCGCTGCGCCGGCGCGAGAACATGCCGCCGGCGATGACGATCAGGATGAGCAGCAGCGGGACGAGCTGGCCGGTCTGCTGCTGGGAAAGCCCCACAAGCGCCCCGGCATCGGCGCTGATCAGCATGGCGAGGCCGATGGCGACGAGAAGGGCTATGCCGATGAAGATCACGGTTCGCCTCCTGTCCTGTCGCTGCGCCGGTGAAGGGATAATGGGGTGCGGGGGGCGCGATTCCAACCCGTGCCTTGCTGGAAACGCTCTAAGCGAACAGCAGGAAACCCGTCAGCGCGGCCAGTTCCGCCAGCGCCATGCCCGCCCCGATCAGGTCACCGGTCTGCCCGCCGACCATGCGCCGGCACAGCGCCGTCCAGCCGGCGACGCAGCCGACGACCAGCAGCGCGGCGGCGATGATGCCGGCATAGCCGACAAAGGGGCCGGCAAGGATGGTTCCGAGCACGGCGGCGAAGCCGATTCCGGCGAGAAACGGGGGCAGGGGCAGGAGGCCGGCGGTCGCGCCGGCGCCGTCGTCGCGCGCGGGAACCAGCCGCGCCGCCACCCACAGCCCGGCCGAGCGGGCGATGATGCCGGCGGCGAGCATGACGCCGATCACGTCGAGCCAGCCGTCGAGCACAAGCGCGTGATAGGCGGCGAGCTTTGCGGCGACGAACAGCACGATGGCGACGACGCCATAGGTGCCGTGGCGGCTGTCGCGCATGATCTCCAGCCGGCGTGCAGCCGAATGGCCGCCGAACAGTCCGTCCGCCGCATCGGCCAGCGCGTCCTCGGCCATGGCGCCGGCGACCAGCACCTGCGCCGCGACGGCAAGGACCACGGCGAAGGCCGGGGGCAGGCCGATCCAGACGAATAAGAGGAGGCCGAGCGCCGGGCCGATGCCGATGACGAGGCTGGCGAAGGGCAGGGCCGGGGCGATGCGGGCGAGGGAAGGCGGCCTGTGCGGGCTGTCCCCGCTCGGCAGGCGCGAGAAGAAGCGCAGCGCCATGACGGCATCGGCGAACAGCCCGCCATCGTCCTCGCGCAGCGGCGCCGGCCCGTCCTCGGCGGGGGGATGCGGCAGTTCGGCCGGGTCACGCTCCAACAGTTTGCAATTCCTTCCGGATCGGGCAACAAGCCACCGAAGCCAGCCAGAGCCCCGTCATGTCCCAGCCCGTCGCGCCAGTCTATACCGATTTCATCGACCTGATCGCCACCGTTCCCGAAGGCGACGACGCCGCGGTTGCAGCCGTGCGCGCCCATGACGCGCGATTGACCAAGCCTTCCGGTTCGCTGGGCCGGCTCGAGGAGCTGGTCGAATTCCTGGCGCGCTGGCAGTGCAAGCCCAAGCCCACGCTCGACAATCCCATGGTGGTGATCTTCGCCGCCAATCACGGCGTCACCGCGCAGGGCGTATCGGCCTATCCGGCCGAGGTCACGGCGCAGATGGTGAAGAATTTCACCGATGGCGGGGCGGCGATCTCGCGCATCTGCGGCCAGCACGAGCTCAATCTGCGCGTGTTCGAGCTGGCGCTGGAACTGCCGACCGGCGACATCACGCGCGAGCCGGCGCTGGACGACCGCATGTGCGCGGCGACCATCGCCTATGGCATGGAGGCGGTGGCCGGGCGCCCTGACCTCGTCTGCCTCGGGGAGATGGGCATCGGCAACACCACGGTGGCGGCGGCGATCTATGCGGCGCTGTTCGGCGGCACGGCCGAGGACTGGGTGGGACGCGGCACCGGCATCGACGACGAGGGGCTGGCGCGCAAGCGTGCGGCGGTCGACAGGGCGCTCGTGACCCATGCCGGCCATATCGGCCATCCGCTTTCCGTGCTGGCGCGGCTCGGCGGGCGCGAGATCGCCGCCATGGTCGGCGCCATCATCGCCGCGCGGCACCAGAAGACCCCGGTGATCATCGACGGCTTCGTCGCCAGCGCCGCCGCCGCCATCGTCCATGCGATCCATCCCGGCGCCATCGACCATTGCCTGTTCGGGCATGTCTCGGCCGAGACAGCGCATGGCAGGGCGCTGTCGGCCATGGGGCGTACGGGGCTGCTCGACCTCGGCATGCGGCTGGGAGAGGGCACGGGCGCGGCGCTGGCGGCGGTGCTGGTCAAGACGGCGCTGGAATTGCACAGGACGATGGCGACGTTCGAGAGCGCGGGCGTGAGCGGGAAAGAGGGGTAGGGGCACCTCCTCATGCCCGCGCACGGACAGTGCAACGTCACACTTTTCCCCTTGCGGGGAGGGTCGGGGACGGCAAAGCTTATTGCCTGAACGGCACCCCCTCCCAACCTCCCCCTGATAGGGGGAGGTGCATTTCTGCGTTTTCGTGCCTCGAACCACGAGGACCAGGCACGATGCCGTTGCTGTTGCCCCACGGCTACAATCGCCCCGTGCCGAAAGCCGCCGGGTTGCCGGGCGGCGTGGGCTGGGGCACGGTGGGGGGCAAAAGAATCCCCGACCAGGAGGAACTGATGAAAGCGATCCTGTCCGAAGCGAAAGCAGAATGGCAATTCAAGGACATGATCGTTCATGGACATCCAGTTCCCCAAGGCGAGGACGCATGCCGGACCGCGCCATAGGCTAGACCAGCCTGAACCCGCCTCTGCCCAAAAGGCGCGGACGCGGAAATTCCTCTCATATTATCGGCCCTATCTCGGGCTGCTGGCGGCCGATCTCGGCTGCGCCGTGCTGGTGGCGGCGACGGCCGTGGCGCTGCCGCTCTGCGCCAATTTCGTCACGACGCGCCTGCTGACGCTCGCCGATGCGCCGGAGGCGATCGGGCAGATCCTGGCGATGGGCGCGGTGATGCTGGCCATCGTCGCGGTACAGGCGCTGGCCGTGTTCTTCGTCGACTATCAGGGCCATGCGATGGGCGCCCGGATCGAGGCGGACATCAGGCGCGAGCTGTTCGCGCATTGCCTGAAGCTGTCCTTCGGCTTTCACGACCGGCACCGCGTCGGCCAGCTCATGAGCCGGATCACCAACGATTCGCTGTGGCTCGGCGAGTTCTTCCACCACGCGCCCGAGGATTTCGCCATCGCGGCGCTGAAGTTCTTCGGAGCCATGGCGGTGCTCGCCTTCATCGACCCGGTGCTGGCGGTGATCATCGCCGCGACGACGCCCTTGGCGCTGGCCTATGCGCTGTATTTCAACCGGCTGATGAACATCGCGCTCCAGCGCTCCAAGGAGCGGATCGCGGCGGTGAACGAGGACGTGGAGGACGCGCTGGCCGGCATCCGGGTGGTGCAGTCCTTCGCCAACGAAGAGCTGGAGAACGAACGCTTCGGGCGCGAGAACCAGCGCTTCTTCGAAAGCCGGCGGGACGGCTACCGCTCGGAGGCCTGGGTGTGGGCGGGCTCCGAGACCTATGCGCAGATCATCACCATCACGGTGATCGTGCTCGGTGCCGTGCGGGTGGTGACGGCGGGGCTGTCGGTGGCCGACATGCTGACCTTCCTGCTCTGCGTCGGCGTGCTGGTTGATGCGCTCAAGCGCATGACAAATCTGGCGCGGCTGTGGAACGAGGGGCTGACCGGCTTCAACCGGGCCATGGCGGTGCTGGAGGTGGAGCCGGAAATCGTCGACCGGCCGGGCGCAGTGGAGATGGCGCGGCCGCGCGGCGCCATAAGCTTTTCCAATGTCTCGTTCGGCTATGAGGGCGGGACGGGGACGGTGCTCGAGGGTTTTTCGCTCGATATCGCGCCGGGCGAATTCGTGGCGCTGGTCGGACCCTCGGGCGTGGGCAAGACGACGCTGTGCGCGCTGATCCCGCGCTTTTATGACGTCGAGGGCGGGGCGGTGACGATCGACGGGACCGATGTGCGCGACGTGACGCTGGCCTCGCTGCGGCGCCGGCTCGGGGTGGTGCAGCAGGACGTCTATCTGTTCGCCGGCACGGTGGCGGAGAATCTGCGCTATGGGCGGCCGGACGCCTCGGACGCGGATGTGGTCGCGGCGGCCAGGGCGGCGAATGCGCATGACTTCATCATGGCGCTGCCGCAGGGCTACGACACCGATATCGGCCAGCGCGGGGTGAAGCTGTCGGGCGGGCAGAAGCAGCGGCTGACCATCGCGCGGACGTTTCTCAAGGACCCGGCCATCCTGATCTTCGACGAGGCGACCAGCGCGCTCGACAATGAGAGCGAGCGGGCGGTGCAGCAATCGCTGGCGGCGCTGGCCCGGGGCCGCACCACCATCGTCATCGCACATCGGCTGTCGACGGTGCGCAATGCCGACCGGATCGTGGTGCTCGGTTCAGGCGGGATCGTCGAGGAGGGCACGCACGCGGCGCTGATGGCGGCGGACGGCCACTATGCGGCGCTGCACCGGCTGCAGGGGAGAATCTGAGGGGGCGGGCTGGCGGAAACGTCAGCCCGTCTGGTCGTAGATCTCGAGCCGGTTGCGGCGCTCGACCACCGGGGCCAGCGCGTCCATGACGCGGGCGCGGGGGAAGGTGGCGATCACTTCGGTGCCGAAGCGCATCTTGGAGAACAAATCGAACCGGCCCTGATGCAGATCCATGATCTTCTGGACGATCGGCAGGCCAAGGCCGGCGCCCTGCTCGGCGGTCTTCTGGGCCAGCGAGCCCTGGCCGAAGGAGGACAGCACGGTGGCGATCTCGGTTTCGGGGATGCCGGGGCCGTTGTCCTTGACCGAAATGAGCTGGCCGCCATCGGCACTGCGATTGACGACGCAGGTGATCTTGCCCGATTGCGGGGTGAATTTGATGGCGTTGCTGAGCAGGTTGAGGATGACCTGGCGGATGGCCCGCTCGTCGCCCCACAGCTTCGGCAGGTTCTTGCCGTAGCTGAAGGTGAGCTCGATGCCCTTGCCCTTGGCGCGCAGCTCCATCATCCGCCGGCAATCCTCGGTGATGTCGACCAGCGAGACGGCTTCCTCGTTGAGCTCGTACTTGCCTGCCTCGATGCGGCTGAGGTCGAGTAATTCGTTGATGAGGTTCAAAAGGTGCTGGCCGGAGGCGTGGATGTCGGCGGCGTATTCCTTGTATTGCGGCACCTGGTGCGGGCCGAGCAGCTCGGATTTCAACACCTCGGAAAAGCCGATGATGGCGTTGAGCGGGGTGCGCAACTCGTGGCTCATGGTGGCGAGGAACTGGCTCTTGGCGATATTGGCCTGCTCGGCATGGCGGCGGGCCTCGTCCGACATGTGCTGGGCTTCCTCGAGCTCGGCAATCAGCGAATCCTTCTCGGCCTGGTGCGAGATGGTCTCGAGATCGAAGGCATACATGCGATGGGCGAGATAGAGGAAGAAGCCGCCGCCAAGCAGCACCAGGGCCGCGAGGATGCAGTTGAGCAGCCCGCCATACATGACGAGGCACGCGGCGATGGTGAAGGTGCCGGGCAGGGTGCTGGCGAAGGTGGCGCTGGGCAGGGTGCGGGTCGAGACCGCATTGGCGGCGGCGCTGACCAGCACCATGGCGAACAGCACGATGGGCAGCTCGGACGCGGCGGCGAGGAAGGAGAAGAAGCCGATCGAGGCCCAGCCCAGCCCGTAGACAGTCTCGGCGATGGTGAAGCTGGTCGACCAGTGCGCGGCGTTGAAGCGGGCCGGGTCGGCGCTGCGGAACTGCCGGCACAGCAGCGCCACCGCCAGCAGGGCGAGCAGCAGGATGCCGGCCCACAGGACGACGAAGGGGGCGGGAACCCAGAGCGAGCTGACAAAGGCCAGCATGATCACGACGCCGCTGAGCGGCAGCGCGGCGGCGAGCCGGGAATCGGCGTATTCGAGCATCAGCTCGTAGTCGAAATCGGCGCGCGTGCCCGAGCTGGAGGTCAGGCGCTGGCGCGCATCGAGCACCGTTTTCTGAAGGTTGCGGCGCACGTCGCGGCCCATCTGGGCGCGAACATCCGTGCTGATGGCGGATGGGTGCGGCGTCATTATACGCGGTTACTCGGGTACGCGGTTACTCGAAAGCAAGCAGAACGCGCTTGCACACAAACTGGCCCGAGCCTAGCCGGGCGTGGTTAACCGAGCATGAAAAATGGCTTGCCGGTCCGGCGTCGCATTGTGCCGATTCCATGCGCCGGACTGAAACGGCATAATCATTGACATACGCAAGATTTTTGCCTTGAGTGGCGGGGTAGCCCCACAATCTGTGTGAAAATGGGATAAAATCCCATGCAAATTAAAATCTGATTTCAGAGGGACCGATGGCGCTCGACAAGATTGACCGCAAGATTCTCGCATTGCTGCAACGGGATGCGACCCTGCCGGTCGCCGAGATCGGACGCAAGGTCGGGCTTTCGACAACGCCGTGCTGGCGGCGCATCCAGAAGATGGAGGAGGACGGGGTCATCCGCCGGCGCGTGGCCGTGCTCGATCCGGCCAAGGTCAATGTCGGGGTGACGGTGTTCGTGTCGATCCGCACCAACGAGCACAACGAGGCCTGGCTGCGCAAATTTGCCGCCATCGTCGAGGATTTTTCCGAGGTGGTGGAGTTTTATCGCATGAGCGGGGACGTCGACTACCTGATGCGCGTCGTGGTGCCCGACATCAACGCCTATGACGTGTTCTACAAGCGGCTGATCTCGAAGATCGCGCTGTCCGACGTCAGCTCCTCCTTCGCCATGGAGCAGATCAAATACACCACGGCCCTGCCGCTCGATTTCGCGCTGGTGGTGGACGACGACAAGTAGGT
>JAEWHZ010000043.1 GCA_023387585.1 Pseudomonadota bacterium | reverse complement strand
CGCGCGACACGGAGAGGCCGACGTTCACCGCCGGGCGGATGCCCTGGAAGAACAGATTGGTCTCGAGGAAGATCTGGCCGTCGGTGATCGAGATCACATTGGTCGGGATATAGGCCGACACGTCGTTGGCCTGGGTCTCGATGACGGGCAGCGCGGTGAGCGAGCCGAGACCGTGGTCTTCGTTCATCTTGGCGGCGCGCTCGAGCAGGCGGCTATGCAGATAGAACACGTCGCCCGGATAGGCTTCGCGGCCCGGCGGACGGCGCAGCAGCAGCGACATCTGGCGATAGGCGACGGCCTGCTTGGTCAGGTCGTCATAGGCGATCACGGCATGCTTGCCATTGTCGCGGAACCACTCGCCGATGGCGCAGCCGGTGAAGGGCGCGATGTATTGCAGCGGGGCCGGGTCCGAGGCGGTGGCGGCGATGACGACGGAATATTCGAGCGCGCCGGCGTCTTCGAGCACCTTGACGAACTGGGCGACGGTGGAGCGCTTCTGGCCCACCGCGACATAGATGCAATAGAGCTTGTCGGTCTCGGAAGCATTGGCCTCGTGGGCCGGCTTCTGGTTGAGGAAGGTATCGAGAACGATGGCGGTCTTGCCGGTCTGGCGGTCGCCGATGACCAGCTCGCGCTGGCCACGCCCGATGGGGATCATGGCGTCGATGGCCTTGAGGCCGGTCGACATCGGCTCATGCACCGACTTGCGCGGCAGGATGCCGGGCGCCTTGACGTCGACGCGGCGGCGCTCGGTGTACTCGATCGGGCCCTTGCCGTCGATCGGGTTGCCGAGGCCGTCGACCACGCGGCCGAGCAGGCCCTTGCCGACGGGGGTGTCGACGATGGCGCCGGTGCGCTTGACGACGTCGCCTTCCTTGATGGTGCGGTCGTCGCCGAAGATCACGACGCCGACATTGTCCTCTTCGAGGTTGAGCGCCATGCCCTTGATGGAGCCGGGGAATTCGACGAGCTCGCCGGCCTGGCAGTTGTCGAGGCCGTAGACGCGCGCGATGCCGTCACCGACGCTGAGCACCTGGCCGACTTCGGAGACCTGCGCTTCCTGGCCGAAATTCTTGATCTGGTCCTTCAGGATCGCAGAAATTTCCGCGGCTTTGATGTCCATCATCCAACCTCTTTCATGGCGATTTTCATCGCTGCGAGTTTCGTCTTGAGAGAAGAATCGATCAGCTGGCTGCCGACCTTCACCTGAAGGCCGCCGATCAGCGAGGGATCGACGCGTTGATCGAGCGAGACCGTCTTGCCGACCTTGGTCGACAGGGTGCTCGCGAGCGCGTCGGCCTGGGCCTGGGTGAGCGGGGCGGCCGAGGTGACCTCGGCGGTGACCTCGCCGCGCTCTGCGGCTGCCAGGGCGCGGAAGCGCGCAATGATCTCGTCGAGGGCGAACAGGCGCCCGTTGCGGGCGACGAGGCGCAGCACGTTGGCGACCAGGGCGTTGGTCGTGGTGCGCGCCAGGATGGCGTCGAGCGCCTTGGCCTTTTCCTCGCCGCTTATGGCGGGCGAGCGCAGGAGGCGGGAGAAATCTTCGCTTTCGCCGATCAGCCGGGCCACGTCGCTGAGCGCGGTCTCGACCGAAGCCAGCTGGTTTTCCTCGCGCGCAAGATCGAAAAGCGCGCTGGCATAGGGCCGGGCGATCTGCACGAGCACTGAGTTCTGCGCTGCCAAGTCCGCTCCACCCTCATTCGTTGTCGTCATCGGCGGGAGTTCCGGAAGCCGGAATGCCGCATCCAAGCGAATGCAGTCCCTGCAAGCCAGGCCGGAGCCTGCCTTATTTCCGAAAGCGCGCCCGCTCTATCATAGCATCTTCGCGCCATGCAAGCATGAGGGCGCCAAAACGGGCACGGCGCTTTTGTCGCATGCCGATGCGCGGTCAGCGGCGCTTCGTGGCGCGGGCGAGACTTTCGGCAAAAACCTATAAGAAGCTCTGGGGGTCGATGTCGACCACGGCCCTGACGTCGCCGCGCGGGCGGGGGGCGGTGGCGAGCCAGAAGCGCATATAGCCGGACAGGTCGAAGGCGCGTGGACTCTGGGCGAGCAGGCGCACGCGGTGGCGGCCACGCAGCAGGGCGATGGGAGCGTCGGCGGGGCCGAACAGTTTCAGGCCCTCGGCCATGGGCGCCGCCAAGAGCAGGGCGCGGGAGAAATCCATTGCCGCCTCGTGGGTGCCGGCCGAGACGATGACCGCGGCGAGGCGCCCGAAGGGCGGTAGGGTGCCGGCATGCCGGGCGGCGAGCTCGTGGCGGTAGAAGGCCTCGCGGTCTTCGGCGATCAGCGCCTGCATCACCGGATGCTCGGGGCGGTAGGTCTGCAGCAGCGCGCGCCCGTGCCGCGAGGCGCGGCCGGCACGGCCGGCGACCTGGGTGAGGATCTGGAAGGTCTTTTCGGAGGCGCGCGGGTCACCGCCCTGGCCGAGCCCGAGATCGGCATCGACCACGCCGACCAGAGCGAGCTTGGCGAAGTGATGGCCCTTGGCCACCAATTGCGTGCCGATAATCAGATCGTACTCGCCGCGCTCGATCTCGACGAAACGCTCGCGCAATTGCGCGTTCGAGCCCATGTCGGAGGAGAGGATGACGAGGCGCGCCTCGGGAAAGCGCTCGGCGGCTTCCTCGGCGATGCGCTCGATGCCGGGGCCGATCGGCACCAGAGAGTCCTCGGCGCCGCAGGCCGAGCAGCTTTGCGGCACCTTCTGCTCGTGCCCGCAATGGTGGCACATCAGCACGCCGCGAAAGCGGTGTTCGACCAGCCAGGCCGAGCATTGCGGACACTGGTACTGGTGGCCGCAGGAGCGGCACAGGGTGAGGGGGGCATAGCCGCGGCGGTTGAGGAACAGCAGCGCCTGCTCGCCGCGCTCGAGCGTCGAAAAGATCTCGCGCGCCAGCCGCGGGGCGATCCAGCGCCCCTTTTCGGGGCCGTCGACGCGCATGTCGATCGGGGCGATGTCGGGCATGGCGGCGTCGGCGAAGCGGCTCGCCACGACGACATGGGCATAGCGGCGCTGATCGGCATTGTTGCGCGATTCGACCGAGGGCGTGGCCGAGGAGAGAATGACGCGCGCCGAGGCGAACTGGGCGCGCACGATCGACATGTCGCGCGCATGGTAGTTGATGCCGTCCGACTGCTTGTAGGCGCCGTCATGCTCCTCGTCGAGCACCAGCAGGCCGAGCTCGCGAAAGGGCAGGAACAGCGCCGAGCGGGCGCCGACCACAGCGCGGATTTCGCCGGTCAGGACGCCGCGCCAGACGCGGGCGCGCTGGGCGGGCGTCATGTCGGAATGCCATTCGGCGGGCCTCGTGCCGAAGCGGCGGGTGAAGCGCTCGATGAAGGTGCGGGTGAGGGCGATCTCGGGCAACAGGATTGCCGCCTGGCGGCCGGCGCGCAGCGTGTCGGCGACGGCCTCGAAGAACACCTCGGTCTTGCCGCCGCCGGTGACGCCGTCGAGCAGCGCCACGCCGAAGGAATCGACCTCGAGTTCGCGCAGTTGCGCCAGCGCCCCGGCCTGGACGGGATTGAGATTTGGCGGCGCCGCGTCGGGGTCGGGCGGCATGGCGATGGGCGGCGGCGGCATGGTGATGCGCTCGACGGCGCCGAGCCGTTCGAGCCCGTCGATCACCGAGGCCGACACGCCGGTGGCGCCGATCAGCGCCGCCTTGGCCCACACCATATCGTCGGCCAGCGTGTCGAGCACGCGCAGCCGCGCATCGGTCAGCCGCTCCGGCTCGTGGCCGGTACGCCTGAAGCCGATGACGGGGCGCGGCTCGTCGAGCGCCTCGGTCGAGCGCAGCACGGCGCGCAGCACCATGCCGGGCGCGGCGAGCGTGTAGCGCGCCACCCAGTCGACGAAGTCGCACAATTCGGCCGACAGCGCCGGCACGTCGTAGACATGGGCGACGGCGCGGATGCGGGCGGGATCGATGCTGTCGGCGGGCGGACCCCAGACGACGCCAAGCACCTGGCGCGGGCCGAGCGGCACGGCGACGATATTGCCGCGCGCGAGCGCCGCGCCCTCGGGCACGCGATAGGAATAGGGTCCTTCGACGGCGACCCCGACCATGACCGCAACGATGTCGCCGGCAGTGAACACGCGTGCCCGTTCTGTTCCGTTCGCACGCTAGATAGGCGCTGGCTGCGATTCGGCCAAAGCCGAATCGCGTCGAAGGGGGTCAGAATCAGACGACGAGGATCGGCGATCCGGACCTGACATTGTCGTGCAGGTGGATGATGTCGTGCTGCATGAAGCGCACGCAGCCCGAGGAGACGGCCTGGCCGATGGTGAACTCCTCGTTCGAGCCGTGCAGGCGATAGAGCGTGTCCTGGTTGCCCTGGTGGATGTAGAGCGCCCGGGCGCCGAGCGGGTTGTCCAGCCCGGGCTCCATGCCGTTGCGATAGGCCTCGAGCGAGGGTTCGCGCGCGATCATGTCGGCGGGCGGGGTCCAGCGCGGCCAGGCTCGCTTATAGGCGACATGCGCGCGCCCCGACCACGAAAAGCCCTCCCGGCCGATGCCGACGCCGTAGCGCATGGCCCGGCCATCGGGGAGCACATGGTAGCAGAAGCGCTGACCGGTATCGACGACCACGGTGCCGGCCGGCTCGCCGGTCGGATCGTCGACCTCCTGGCGCCAGAAGCGCGGATCGACCCTTGCGATCCTGGCCGCCGGGATCGGGAAGGTTTCCTCGGGCAGCGGGCCGTACATCATCAGCACGTCGGAGGGCACGCGGGGCGTGGCCGGAACGGCGGTGGCCACGCTGGTGCGGGGGGTGCCGGTCGAGGCGCAGCCGGCAAGTGCCAGAAGCGAGAGGGCGCCGGCGCCGGTCAGCAGCCGTCGCCGAGACAGGGCGGGAGCATCGGAAAGCGTATGCGTGGTCATGAAATAACCTTTGGCGCGCGCGAGGCGCCGCTGTTGAAGCCGAGGATTGGATGAAGAGGGTCAGGCCACGCGGGGCGGCGGCCGGCCCGGCCCGGGGTCCGGCACGACGACGCCCGGCGCCGGCACGCCTGCCGGGATCGACAGGCCGCCGGGGTCGAACGATATCGGGATGCGGGCGAACGGGCGGTTCATGGCCCGTTCTGTAGGCCGGGAGGATTCGCCAGGTAACCGGGATCACAGGCATGTGTCCGTGTTCCGGACGATACTGTCCGGAAGGTGATGCCAAGCGGCCACACTTGCCGACCGCGTGACATATCGAACGCTAGTCGATTGGTAAGGCGGATCGCGCTAGATTCGCAGATATGAGCGACACCGCCTTTTCCACCGACGCCGTCATCGGCCAGGCCGTATCCGAGTGGATGCGCGATCTCGGCGCCATCCGGCGCGTCAGTCCGAACACGCTCGAGGCGTATCGGCGCGATCTGGGCCGGTTCCTCGATTTCCTCAAGCATCATCTGGGCGGGCCGGTCGATGCCGCGGCGGTCGCGCAGTTGCGGCCGGCGGATATCCGCGCCTTCATGGCCCACAGGCGCGCCGAGGGGCTGCAATCGCGCTCGCTGGCGCGGGCCTTGTCGGCGCTGCGCTCGTTCCTGCGCCATCTCGAGCGCAACGGCATCGCCAGCACCGATGCGCTCGATGCCGTGCGCAGCCCGCGCCTGCCCAAAAGCCTGCCCAAGGCGCTAAGCGTTCCCGAGGCGCGGGACACGCTGGCGATGACCGACCAGCTCGAGGCCGAGCCGTGGGTCGCGGCGCGCGACATCGCGGTGCTGATGCTGTGCTATGGCGCGGGGCTGCGCATATCGGAAGCGCTGGCGCTCACGGCCCGCGACGTCGAGCGCGCCAGCCTGCGCGTCACCGGCAAGGGCGGCAAGGTGCGGCTGGTGCCGCTGCTGCCGATGGTGGCGGAGGCGATCGCCGATTATCGCGCCAAACTGCCCTTCGTCGTCGGCGCCGGGGAACCGCTGTTCCGCGGCAAGAAAGGCGGCGTGCTGTCGGCGCGCATCGTGCAGTTGCGCATGGCGGAGCTGCGCGGGGCGCTCGGCCTGCCGGCCTCGGCGACGCCGCATGCACTGCGCCATTCCTTCGCCACGCATATCCTGTCCGGCGGGGCCGATCTGCGCGTCATCCAGGAGCTTCTCGGGCACGCCTCGCTGTCGACGACGCAGATCTATACCGGCGTCGACACCGAGCGGATGTTCGAAAGCTATCGCCGCGCGCATCCGCGCGCCTGACGGGCTTTACGCCGGGCGCGCGTCAGGATAGCGCTGAGGGCGCAATGGCCTTGTCCTCCTTCACGATTCCGTCCGGCGACCGCTGGGGTTACGCGCTCGCCATAGGCGGCGCCGTATTGTTCTCGACCAAGGGCATCTTCATCAAGCTCGCCTATGCCGAGAACCTGCCGGTCGAGACGGTGATGGCGCTGCGCATGTCGGTGGCGCTGCCGGTCTATGGGGCGATCCTTCTCGCCGTGCTGGTCCGCAGCCCCGAGGCCCGCCGCAGCCTGACGCAGCCGCTGCCGGTGCTGCTGGTGGTGATGACGGGGCTGCTGGGCTATTACCTGTCGAGCTATCTCGACTTCATCGGCCTCGCCTATGTGTCGGCGCAATATGAGCGGCTGGTGCTGTTCACCTATCCGTTCTTCGTGCTGGTGCTGGGCGTTCTGTTCTTCAGGGACCGGTTCTCCTGGACCGTGGTGCCGGGCATGGTGGTGTCCTATTGCGGCATCGCGGCGCTGTTCGGCTGGAACCTCGTGGCCGAACCAGAGGGGCTGATCGAGGGCACGCTGTTCGTGCTGGCCGCAGCGCTCAGCTTCGCGCTCTATCAGCACCTGGCCAAGCGGGCCATGCTGCTGGTCAGCACCGTGGTCTTCACCTGCCTTGCCATGTCGGCCGCCGCCATCGTGTCCATCGGCCAGGATATCGTGCTGCATGGGGTCGAGGGGCTGGCGCAGCTGTCGCCGCGCGGTCTGGCGCTGGGCCTGGCGCTGGGGCTTGTCGCCACCGTGCTGCCGTCGTTCATGATGAACGGGGCCATAGCGCGCATCGGGGCGCGGGGCGCCTCGAGCACCGGTGCGGCGGGCCCGGTGTTCACCGCGCTGCTGGCCGTGATGGTGCTCGGAGAGCCGTTCACCATGGCGCATGCGGTGGGAACGGTGCTGGTGATCCTGGGCACGCTCGCCTTTTCGCGCGCCGAGCGGAACCTGCAGCGCGGCACTAACTCGTCCATACGGCTTCCGGTGCCGGAAAAAGCGCTCTAAGCTGCCCGGCAGAACCAGAAGCATCCCCTGGGAGTGACACCGATATGAACAAGTTCAGGCTGCTCGCCGGCAGCGCCATGCTGGCCGTGACGCTGGTGGCGGGCCTTTCGGGGCCGGTCATGGCCCAGGCGGTGGGCGACATCGATTTCGGCGATGATTCGAGCCAATGGGCCAATGACGGCGAGTGCGACGATCCGCGTTTCGAGGGGGCGGGCGTCCATTCCATCCTGCTCGAGGAAGACCGCATGCGCGACGCCAGCGACTGCCGCGCGCTGTTCGAAGCCGGCGAGATCAGGCTGATCGGAGGTGGGTCGGGGTCGTCGGCACCGCCTGCTGGCGAGATCGATTTCGGCGATGATTCCAGCCGTTGGGCCAATGACGGCGAGTGCGACGATCCACGCTTCGAGGGGGCGGGCGTCCATTCCATCCTGCTCGAGGAAGACCGCATGCGTGACGCCAGCGATTGTCGTGCGCTGTACGAGGCCGGGGAGATCAGGCTGATCGGGGGGGCGCAAACGCCGCCGCCACCGCCAGTGCCGACCGCGCCGCCGCCGCGTAATGGCGGTGTTGCGCCTGCTGCGGGCGAGATCGATTTCGGCGACGATTCGAGCCCCTGGGCCAATGATGGCGAATGCGACGATCCACGCTTCGTGGGTACCGGCATGGCGAGCGAACTGGTCGATGCAGATCTGCGCCGCGATGCAACGGATTGCCGGACGCTGTTCGAGGCCGGCAGCATCAGGCTGGCCGATGACGGGGCGGATTCGGCGACCGACGATATTGGCGACATCGATTTCGGCGATGATACCAGCCAATGGGCCAATGACGGCGAATGCGACGATCCGCGCTTCGTGGGCGCCGGCATGGCCGGGGCGCCCGTGGAAGCCGACCGTATGCGCGACGCCAGCGACTGCCGCGCGCTGTTCGAGGCCGGCGAGATCTCGCTGAAGGCCGAGGTTTCGGTGGACGACGTCGATTTCGGCGATGATTCGGGCAACTGGCCGCGCGACGGCGAGTGCGACGACCCGCGCTTCATCGGCTCCGGCGTCTACACCAATGCGCGCGAGGAGGACATCAGGCGCGATGCCACCGATTGCCGCGAGGCCTTCATCGCCGGCACCGCCGTGCTGGTCGAGAACGCCGGCATGGCCGAGTTCGACTACGGCAATGATTCAAGCCGCTGGGCCAATGACGGCGAATGCGACGATCCGCGCTTCTTCGGCGCGGGCACCAACAAGAAGCTGCTGGCCGAGGACCTTCGCGCCGACGCCACCGACTGCCGCATGCTGGTCGAAAGCGGCGAGGTGGAGATCCTGCCGGTCTATGTGCCCGGCTACACCAATGGCGCTCCGTTCGATACGGAGGGCATAGAGTTCGGCAACAACACCTCGGATTACGCCGATGACGGCGAGTGCGACGATCCCCGATTCGTCGGCCCCGGCATGGCCTATGCTCCCTTCGAGACCAATGAGTTCCGCGACGCTAACGACTGCCGCGCGGCGTTCGAGAGGGGCTCCATCATGCGCCAGCCCTGACGGGCGTCAGCGACTGGAAAAAGAAAAAGGGCCGCCTTCGGGCGGCCCTTTCGATTTCGGGGTAGCGGCGATCCTACAGGTCGAGCACCAGGCGCTCGGGCGCCTCGAGACTTTCCTTGACGCGCACCAGGAAGGTCACGGCTTCCTTGCCGTCGACGATGCGGTGGTCGTAGCTCAGAGCCAGATACATCATCGGGCGGATGACGATCTGGCCGCCGACGACGACCGGGCGCTCCTGGATCTTGTGCATGCCCAGAATGCCCGATTGCGGGGCATTGAGGATCGGCGTCGACATCAGCGAACCGTAGACGCCGCCATTGGAGATGGTGAAGGTGCCGCCCTGCATGTCGGCCATGGACAGCGCACCGTCGCGGGCCTTCTTGCCCAGCGCGCCGATCTGCTTTTCGATATCGGCGATCGACAGGCTGTCGGCATCGCGCAGCACCGGCACGACAAGGCCTTTGTCGGTGCCGACGGCGACCCCGATATGGGCGTAGTTCTTGTAGACGATATCGTCGCCGTCGATCTCGGCATTGACCGCCGGGATCTCCTTCAGCGCGTGCACCACGGCCTTGGTGAAGAAGCCCATGAAGCCGAGCTTGACGCCGTGCTTCTTCTCGAACAGCTCCTTGTAGGTCGCGCGCAGATCCATGACCGGCTTCATGTCGACCTCGTTGAAGGTCGTCAGCATGGCCGCCGTGTTCTGCGCGTCCTTGAGGCGGCGGGCGATGGTCTGGCGCAGCCGCGTCATTCGCACGCGTTCCTCGCGGGCCTCGTCGTCTACGGCCACCGGCCCACGCGCCTGCGGGGCGGGGGCTGCGGCGGGGGGCGCTGCCTGGGCCACGGCGGGCGCGGCGCCGGTGCTTGCAGGCGGCCGCGCGAGGGCGGCGAGCACGTCTTCCTTGAGCACCTGGCCGGCGCGGCCGCTGCCCGGCACATCGCCGGCGGAGAGGCCGCTCTCGTTCAGCAGCTTCTGCGCCGAAGGGGCGGGAGCGCGATCGGTGGCGGTTACCGGCTTCGGTGCCGGCTCGGGCTTGATCACCTCAGGGCCGGCGGCATTGTCCGCCGGGATTTCGGATTTGGCTTCCTGTGGGGTGGCGGCGGGTGCCGATGCGGCGGCGCCCGAGCCGGCGGCGATGGCGCCGAGCAGGGCGCCGACATCTACGGTCTCGCCCGGCTGGGCGGCGATGGCCTCGAGCACGCCGGACACCGGCGCGGGAACCTCGACCGTGACCTTGTCGGTCTCGAGCTCCACCACCGGCTCGTCGGCATTGACGCTTTCGCCGACCTTCTTGAACCACTGGCCGATCGTGGCCTCGGTCACGCTCTCGCCGAGGGTCGGCACGCGGATTTCTGTCGACATGGTCTCGATCCTTTAATCAGTCCGGTTCGTGCGAAGCGTCAGGAGCCCAGCGCTTCGTCGAGGAATTCCTGAAGCTGCGCCAGATGCGTCCGCATCAGCCCGGTCGCGGTCGATGCCGAAGCCTTGCGGCCGGCATAGGCCACGCGCTGGCCGGAGCGGCCGGTCTGGTCGAACGCCCATTCCACATAGGGCTGGATGAAAGTCCAGGCCCCCATGTTGCGCGGCTCTTCCTGGCACCAGATGATCTCGGCGTTGACGAAGCGGTTGAGTTCGTCGACCAGCGCCTTGGCCGGGAACGGGTAGAGCTGTTCGATGCGCAGCAGGTAGATGTCGTCGATGCCGCGCTTCTCGCGCTCCTCGAGCAGGTCGTAATAGACCTTGCCCGAGCACAGCACCACGCGGCGGATGCGCTCGTCCGGCACCAGCCGGATCGTCGTCTTCGGCGCGCCGGGCGCCTCGGCATCGTCCCACAGCAGGCGGTGGAAGCACGATTCCGGGCCGAGCTCGACAAGGCCCGAGACGGCGCGCTTGTGGCGCAAGAGGCTCTTGGGCGTCATCAGCACCAGCGGCTTGCGGAAGTCGCGCTTGAGCTGGCGCCTGAGGATGTGGAAGTAGTTCGCCGGCGTCGTGCAGTTGGCGACCTGCATGTTGTCCTCGGCGCAAAGCTGCAGGAAGCGCTCGAGCCGGGCCGAGGAATGCTCGGGGCCCTGGCCCTCATAGCCGTGCGGCAGTAGCATGACGAGGCCCGACATGCGGAACCATTTGCGCTCGCCCGACGAGATGAACTGGTCGATGACCACCTGGGCGCCGTTGACGAAATCGCCGAACTGCGCCTCCCAGATGGTGAGCGCCTGAGGCTCGGCCAGCGAGTAGCCGTATTCGAAGCCGAGCACGGCTTCTTCCGACAGCATCGAGTTGATGACTTCGAAGCGCGCCTGGCCGGCATCGAGATTGTTGAGCGGGGTGTAGGTGTGGTTGTCGACCTTCTGGTCGTGCAGCACCGAATGGCGCTGCGAGAAAGTGCCGCGCTCGACGTCCTGGCCGGACAGCCGCACCGGGCTGCCGTCGGTGACGAGCGTCGCGAAGGCCAGCGCCTCGGCGGTCGCCCAGTCGATGTTCTCGCCCGATTCGATGGCAGCAAGCCGGTTGTCGAGGAAGCGCCTCACCGTACGGTGGACGTTGAAGCCCTCGGGCGCCCGGGTGAGCGCCTGGCCGAGCTTCGCCAGCCGGTCGATCGCCACCCCGGTCTCGCCGCGGCGCGGGCCGTCGGCCTCGGCGGGGCGCATGTCCTTCCAGGCGCCGTCGAGCCAGTCCGCCTTGTTGGGCCGGTATTCGTTGCCGGCCTCGAGCTCGGTCTCGAGATGGGCGCGCCAGTCGGCCTTGAGCCTGTCGACCTCCTCAGTGCTGACGAGGCCTTCGGCGATCAGCTTCTCGCTGTACAGCTCCAGCGTCGACTTGTGCCCGCGGATGCGAGAATACATCGCCGGCTGGGTGAAGCTGGGCTCGTCGCCCTCATTATGGCCGAAGCGGCGGTAGCAGATCATGTCGATCACCACCGGGCGCCCGAAATGCTGGCGGAACTCGATCGCCACCTTGGCGGCGAAGACCACGGCCTCGGGATCGTCGCCGTTCACATGCAGCACCGGCGCCTCGATCATCTTGGCGACATCGGTGGGGTAGGGCGAGGAGCGCGAATAGATCGGGGCGGTGGTGAAGCCGATCTGGTTGTTGATCACGAAGTGGATCGAGCCGCCGGTGCGATGGCCCTTGAGGCCGGACAGGCCGAAGCATTCGGCCACCACGCCCTGGCCGGCAAAGGCGGCGTCCCCATGGATCAGCAGCGGCAGCACCATGGAGCGGTCCGGCTTGCCGTCGACGGCGAAGTCGACGAGCTTGCCGTCCGGCGCGATGTGCTGGTCCTGCTTGGCGCGCGCCTTGCCCAGCACCACCGGATCGACGATCTCGAGATGGCTCGGATTGGCGGTGAGCGAGAGATGGACGGAGTTGCCGTCGAATTCGCGGTCCGAGGAGGCGCCGAGATGGTATTTGACGTCGCCCGAGCCCTCAACGTCCTCGGGATAGAAGGCGCCGCCCTTGAATTCGTGGAACAGCGCGCGGTGCGGCTTGCCCATCACCTGGGTGAGCACGTTGAGCCGGCCGCGATGGGCCATGCCGAGCACGATGTCCTTGATGCCCAGCGCGCCGCCGCGCTTGATGATCTGCTCGAGCGCGGGGATGGTGGCCTCGCCGCCGTCGAGCCCGAAGCGCTTGGTGCCGGTATATTTGACGTCGAGGAACTTTTCGAAGCCCTCGGCCTCGACCAGCTTGTTCAGGATCGCCTTCTTGCCCTCGGGGGTGAAGTTGATCTCCTTGTGCGGGCCCTCGATGCGCTCCTGGATCCACTGCTTGGCCTCGGGATCGGAGATGTGCATGAACTCGATGCCGAGCGTGCCGCAATAGGTCCGCCTGAGGATCGCCAGCATCTCGGGAATGGTCGCGTATTCGAGCCCGAGATAGTTGTCGATGAAAATCCGCCGCTCGTGATCGGCCTCGGTGAAGCCGTAGCTGGCCGGGTCGAGCTCGGGGGCGGGCTCGGTGTCCTTGAGCTTGAGGGGATCGAGATCGGCATGCAGGTGCCCGCGCATGCGATAGGCGCGGATCATCATGATGGCGCGGATGGAATCGCGCGTCGCCTGCAGGATGTCGGTGGTGCTGGGCGGGGGTGCGCCCGTCTCGGCGGCCTTGCGCGACACGGCCTGCTCGGTCTTCAGAGCGATCTCGCCGCCCCAGTCACCGCCCCAATCGCCGGCCAGCGCTGAAACCAGCTCGCCCGCTGCGGGCGCCGGCCAGTCGGTTCGCGCCCATGAAGGGCCCTCGGCATTGGCCCGGGCGAGTTCGGCCGGATCCTCGAGGCGCGAAAAGAAGCTCGACCAGGTGGGATCGACGCTGCCGGGGTCCGTCTTGAACCGCGAATAGAGCTGCTCGATGTAGTCGGCGTTACCTCCGTAGAGGAACGAGGTGAGCAAGAACGCGTCGTTCTTTTCCTGTCGTGTCATCTTTCAAGGGCGGAACCTCTCGCTCCGCCATCCTTCTTCCCACGTGGCCACGCTCGGCCTGTCCAGAGCGTCGAGCGGCAGATTGCCAGCACGATATTTGCATCCCGTTAAGCACGCCCCTCAAGGGCGCACTTTCCGCCGCTCCGAACCTGCGTTCAACCGCGCAGGACTTCGGCCAGCGTCGCACCGATGCGGGCGGGCGAAGGCGAGACCTTGATGCCGGCCGCCTCCATGGCCGCGATCTTCTCCTCCGCGCCACCTTTACCGCCCGAAATTACGGCGCCAGCATGGCCCATGGTGCGGCCCTCGGGCGCCGTGCGGCCGGCGATGAAGCCCGCCATCGGCTTCTTGCGGCCGCGCCTGGCCTCGTCGATGAGGAACTGGGCGGCATCCTCCTCGGCCGAGCCGCCGATCTCGCCGATCATGATGATGGATTTCGTTAACTCGTCTGCCAGGAACATCTCGAGCACATCGATGAACTCGGTGCCCTTGACCGGGTCGCCGCCGATACCGACGGCGGTGGTCTGGCCGAGGCCCTCGCCGGTGGTCTGGAACACCGCCTCATAGGTAAGCGTTCCGGAGCGCGAAACAA
>JAEWHZ010000022.1 GCA_023387585.1 Pseudomonadota bacterium | reverse complement strand
TCTCTCGCTCGGCCAGCGCCAGCTGATCAGCTTCGCCCGCGCGCTGGTGGCCGACGCCAAGATTCTGGTGCTCGACGAGGCGACGGCCAATATCGATTCCTATACCGAGATGCTGATCCAGAAGGCGCTGGTGCGGCTGCTGGAGGGGCGCACGGGCCTGGTGATCGCCCACCGGCTCGCGACCATCCGCAATGCCGACCGCATCATCGTGCTGCAGAACGGGCAGTTGATCGAGCAGGGCAACCACGACGCGCTGATGGCGCTGGGCGGGCTCTATTCAAAGCTCTACACGCTGAACTATGCCTCCTTCGACGACATCCCCGACGAGGAGATCGCCGCGGCGGCCAAGGGCGGTTCGAGCACCTGATGGATCGTCATGATCCTCGGTGCCGCAACGCGCACGATTGTCACCCCGGCGGGAGGCCGGGGCCTATCTCCAACGCCATCAACCGCCGCGATGGCGCATCAGCCGCACCCCCTCGTGATAGGCCCCGGCCTCCCGCCGGGGTGACAGCAGTGGGGGTGGAGGGATGGTGCCACCACAACAGGGCACCATGCTTCCCCCCACCCTTAAAAGCCTCTACAGCACGGGCATGAATTTCATGCAGCAGGCTCTGGCGCTGGCCCGCGAGGCGGCGGCGCGTGGCGAGGTGCCGGTGGGGGCGGTGGTGGTCGGGGACGGCCGCGTGCTCGCCGCCGAGCGCAACCGCATGCGCGAGCTCGACGATCCGACGGCGCATGCCGAGATGATGGCCATCCGGGCGGCACTCGAAGCGCGCGGCACCGGCCGGCTCGATGGCTGCGATCTCTATGTGACGCTCGAGCCGTGCCCGATGTGCGCCGGGGCCATCGCCCATGCGAAGCTGCGCCGGCTCTATTATGCCGCCGAGGACATCAAGGCCGGCGCGGTGGAGAACGGCGTGCGCCTGTTCGACCAGCCAAGCTGCCATCATCGCCCGGAAGTGGTGGGCGGGATCGGCGCGATCGAGGCCGAGGCGATGATGGTGGCGTTCTTTCGCGGGCTGCGGGGGTAAGGCCGTGGATGGCAACGCGCGCGGTTGTCGTCCCGGCGCAGGCCGGGACCTATCTCCGACGCCATCAACCGTCACGATGGCGCTTCGACCTCGCCCCTTCGTGATGGGCCCCGGCCTGAAGCCGGGGTGACATCGAGAGTGCCGGCCGTGCGGCGCCCTACAGTTCCGCCGCCTCGAAAATCCGCATCAGATCGCCCTGCCATTCGCCGCGCCAGAGCTTGACCCAGTGCTCGGCCTGGGTGTCGCCGGCGTTGATCATGGTTTCGAGCGGGGCGAGGTGGATGCTTTCGTCCTCGCCCTTGGCGTTGAGGCGGTTGCGGCGGGCAAGGCCCGCGCTGGCGATGCCGACCATTTCGCGCGCGGCGTCGCGCACCAGCCCGTAGCGCAGCCGGTCCTCGCCGGGCCAGGGGGTGTCGAGGGCCGTGACCGGGATGGCGGCGCGCAGGGCGGCCATGGTCTCGGCGTCCCAGTCGGCGACCATGTCCAGCGCCGCCGAAAGCGCGGTCTCGTCATAGAGCAGGCCGATCCACAGCGCCGCCAGCGCCGGAACGGTGAAGCCGAGCCCCATATCGGCGCCGCGCATTTCGAGGAACTGCTTGAGCCGCACCTCGGGGAACAGGGTGGACAAATGATCCTCCCAGTCCTTGATGGTCGGCTTCTCGCCCGGCAGGCCGGGCAGGTTTCCGTCGAGGAAATCGCGAAAGCTCTGACCGGCGACGTTCACATAGCGCTTGTCGCGGATGACGAAATACATCGGCACGTCGAGGGCATAGTCGGCATAGCGCTCGAAGCCGAACCCCTCCTCGAAGACGAAGGGCAAAAGCCCCGTGCGGTCGGCATCGGTATTGCGCCAGATCTGGGCGCGAAAGCTCTGATAGCCGGAATCCTTGCCGTCGATGAAGGGCGAGCTGGCGAACAGGGCGGTGACGATGGGCTGCAGCTTGAGGCTGACGCGCAGCTTGTCGACCATGTCGGCTTCCGAGCCGAAATCGAGATTGGCCTGCACGGTGCACGAGCGGAACATCATCGAGGTGCCGAGCGTGCCGACTTTTTCCATATAGGGCGCCATGATCGCATAGCGCGATTTCGGCATCACCGGGATGTCGCGCACCGCCCAGAGCGGGGTGGTGCCGAGGCCGAGGAAATGGATGTCGAGCGGGGCGGCGATCTTTTTCGTCGTCGCCATATGGGACGCATATTCGTCGGCCGTCTCATGCGCGGTTTCGAGCGGGGCGCCGGAGAGCTCGAACTGCCCGCCCGGCTCGAGCGAGATGCCGCCGGCGGACAGGTCGTTGCGCAGCCCGATCGGGTTGTCGCCATCGTAAAACGGCGTCCAGCCGGTCTCGGCGGCGAGGCCTTCGAGCAGCTTGCCGATGCCCTGCTCGCCCTCATAGCTCACGGGGCGGATGGGATCGGTGTGGAAGACGTGCTTTTCGTGCTCGGTGCCGACGCGCCATTCGGATTTCGGCCGGGCGCCGCGCGCCATGGCTTCGATCAGATCGGCGCGCGATTCGATCGGCGGGGAAATGGGGTCTTCGCCGGCCATATGGTGGGATGTCTTCCGGGCTGGGGGTCAAAGTTGCGCGAACATAGCGGCTCGAACGCTGAAATCAATGCATTTCATCGCCAATCGCCGATGAATGCCTGGATGATCGCCAACGCCGCGATCGCCGCCGAGTCGGCGCGCAGGATGCGCGGCCCCAGCGAGATCGGCACGACGAAGTCCTGTTGCCTGAGCGTTTCGCGCTCGGCGTCGGAAAACCCGCCTTCGGGGCCGATCAGGAGGCCGACGGGACGGGTGCGCAAACCCTCGAGCGCCGGCAGCGGGCTGGCCGAATCGCTGCTCTCGTCGGCGAAGACCAGGGCGCGGTCGCCATGAGTCTCCTTCCAGCCGGCGAGCAGGGTTTGCAGGGCTACGGGTTCCAGCACTTGCGGGACGCTGAGCACTTCGCATTGCTCGGCGGCTTCGATGACATTGGCCTCGATCCTGTCGAGGCGCGGGCGGGTGGCCTGGGTGAATTGGGTGATGACCGGCTGGATCAGGCCGCACCCCATTTCGGTCGCGCGCTGCACCATCCAGTCGAGCCGCTCGCCCTTGAGGGGAGCAAAGCCGTACCACAGGTCGGATTGCGGGGTCTGCGGCGCGATCCGCTCGGCCAGCACGGCGCTTGCGGCGGTCTTCGAGGCGGTGGCGATCCGAGCCAGCCAGGCGCCGTCGCGCCCGTTGAACACGACGAATTCGGCACCGGGGCTCATGCGCAATACGGCGACGAGATAGTTCGACGCCTTGCGCTCGAGCGTCAGTTCGCCGCCTTGCGCGAGCGGGTCGCCGACATAGAGTCGGCGCAGACTGGCATGGCTTCGCGGCATGGTTGCGTTCCCGTGGTTTTGGAGCCTAACTCGCATGAAGCGCGGGCGCTGTCAGCCCGCCATCGGGAGTTGCGTGATGAGCGACATCAACGGCACGGTCGCCGATGCCAGGCGCGGCAACTGGGTCGACCGCTTCGCGCCGGACTGGCTGAAACCCTATGCGCGGCTGGCGCGCTGGGACCGGCCGATGCCGCTATGGCTGCTGTTCTGGCCCTGCGCCTTCGCGCTGGCGCTGGCGGCGATCGCGCGGCCGGAAGCGGGGTTCGATTTTTATGCGCTGGCGCTGTGCGCCATCGGCTCGGTGCTGATGCGCGGCGCCGGCTGCACCTTCAACGACATCGCCGACCGCCATATCGATGCGCGCGTGGCGCGCACGCGCTCGCGCCCGATCCCCTCGGGGCAGGTCACGGCCTATCGCGCCTTCCTGTTCTTCGGGTTGCAATCGGCGCTCGGCTTCCTGATCCTCGTGCAGTTCAACGCCTTCACCATCTGGCTCGGCGTCGCCTCGCTGGTGCTGGTCGGCATCTATCCGTTCATGAAGCGCATCACCTTCTGGCCGCAGCTGTTTCTCGGCTTCGCCTTCTCCTATGGCGCGCTGGTCGGCTGGAGCTCGCAGACGGGCGGGCTCGCTCTGGCGCCGCTGGTGCTCTATGCCGGCTCGATCGCCTGGACCATCGGCTACGACACCATCTACGCCCTGCAGGACATCGAGGACGATGCGCTGATCGGGGTGAAGTCGACGGCGCGGCTGTTCGGCGAGCGCAGTGCGCCGGCGGTAGCGGGATTTTACGTCCTCGCCATGGCGCTGTGGGCGCTGTCCGGCTGGCTGGTCGGCGCCGGGCCGGTGTTCATGATCGGGCTGGTGCCGGTGGCGGCGCTGCTCGCCTGGCAGGTGATCACGCTCGATATCCACGATTCGGCGAACGCGCTGGCGCGGTTCCGGGCCAACAACCTGGTCGGCCTGCTGCTGGCGGTGGCGATGATCGCCGACTGGGCGGTGCGATGACGCAAAACGACCCGGCCGCACCACTGGCCGGGTCGTCCCTGCTTGTGGCCTTTGGAGGCGAAACCTTTGAGCGCCGTCAGGCGGTTTCGGTGCCGGGCTTGCGGCGGTTGAGGAAGCGCGGACGGCGGTTGGCCTCGGCGACCAGCTTGCGCCGCGAGGTCTTGTGCCCGACCATCACGCCGTCGACCTGCTGCGAATAGGGCAGGTATTCGCCGTCGCCGGCGCGGATGAACAGCGGCAGGCGCAGCTTCTTGCCCCAGTTCTGCCATTCGGCGACGACGTTGTGATTGCCGATTTCCTCGAAGACGCGATAGTTCAGCTCGCTGTCCTCATGCACCAGCTCGATCGAGGAGCGCAGCACGCCGTCCTCGGAAATGGCCGTGGCCACGGCGACGCCGATATATTCGTCGACCGGCACCTTGATCTTGACCGCGACCCCGCTTTTCTCGAGCTGCTTGCGCACGGTGACGGTGCGTGTCGGATCGGGCGCGGCATTGTCGTTGGCCACCGCGACCGGTTCGGCAAAGGCGGGTCTTGCGAAAGCCAGGACAGTCGCGCCGCCCTCGATCTCAAAGCCACGAGCCATGATGAAACTACCTTCCTGTCAACAACCGAGAGCTGTTTTTGCCGCCCTCTTGATGGGGGTAATCTAGCGCCGGTCCTTGCCGTTGCACTTAACGGGATCGGTTAAGTTTAGGTTGTTTTGGCAGAGGGTTAGCGGGCTATGACCGGGTATCAGGAGTGATTAATCGTCATTTTCAGCACAAGATTAACCCTCGGCTTTCCCTTTTGCCGCAACCGCACTAGAAGCACCCGATGTCGCCCCCGATTTCCGCGCCGTCCGAAGATCTCGAGCTGCTGCGCAGTGCCGCCGTTTCGGCCGGCATCATCGCCGCGGGCTATTTCCGGCGCGAGCTGAAGACCTGGGAGAAAAACGGCAACTCTCCCGTGTCGGAAGCCGACATCGTCCTCGACGACTATCTGCGCGCGACCCTGATGGCGGCGCGCCCGCTCTATGGCTGGCTGAGCGAGGAGAGCGTCGACGATCCGGCCCGGCTCGAGGCCGAGCGGCTGTTCGTGGTCGACCCGATCGACGGCACGCGCGGCTTCATCAGGGGCGAGGATTCGTGGTCGGTGAGCCTTGCCGTGGTCGAGCGCGGCCGGCCGGTGGCCGGCGTGATCTATGCGCCGGCGCGCGACGAGATGTATGCGGCGGCCATCGGGGCGGGCGCGAGCTTCAACGGTGCGGCGCTGGTGGCGCCCAAAACGGCGGAGGCGGTTCCGCTGATACCGGCGGCCGGGGCGGTGCATGCCGAGCTCAAGACCCTCGGCCTCGAATGCCGAAAGGGGCCGCACTACACCTCGCTGGCCTATAGGCTGATGCAGGTGGCGCGCGGGCGCATGGGCGCGGTAGCGGCGCGGCGCGGCTCGATGGACTGGGACATCGCGGCGGCGGCCATCATCCTCGCCGAGGCCGGGGCGGGGCTCGAGGACGTGTGCAGCGGCCCCCCGGTGTTCAACCGGCCGGACCTGCGCCATGGCGCGCTTGCGGCCTTCGCGGACATGCGCCTACAACCCTATCTGCGCAGCGCCCTGGTCAAGGTCTATGGCTGCCCCGCCGAGGA
>JAEWHZ010000363.1 GCA_023387585.1 Pseudomonadota bacterium | reverse complement strand
CCGAGACTTCCGCTTCTGCCGCCATGCTCGATTGCCCCGAAAACCGGACGATTCCGTCCCCACGACGAGCTAATCGCGTGCTGGTTAACGAATGGTTACAGCCCGGCAAGTTTTGCCGGGCAGAATGTACCCGTTTGCGACACCGGTACGCGGGGCGCCTCGCAGCTACCAGCTAACCATCTGAAAATACGCATGGAAATTTCTGGCATGGTTTCTGCAAGGTGAATGGCAGCTCCACTTCGCGTGGACCGCCTAGGGCCAGGAAGGTCCGAAGCACCGGGGACGACGAAATGATCGAAAACGCGCAACTGATCGGGCTCTCGCGCCAGATCGCCTTGCAGCGCCAGATGGACGTGGTGGCCAACAACATGGCCAACATGAACACCGCTGGCTTCAAGGCCGAAGAAATCCTGTTCGAGGAATACGTCATGCCCGTCGCGAGCCATCGCGACTTCCCGCGGCCCGACCAGCCCCTGAGCTATGTGCATGATTGGGCCACGCGCCACGACATGGTGCCCGGCGCCATCGTGCAGACCGGCAACGAGCTCGACGTCGCGCTGATGGGCGAAGGCTTCCTCGCCGTCGAGACGCCGCAGGGCGAGCGCTACACCCGCGCCGGCGCGCTGACGCTCGATGCCGGCGGCACTCTGGTCGACATGAACGGCTTCGCGGTGCTGAGCGAGGCCGGCCCGGTCACCTTCGGGCCGGAAGAGGTCGGCATCACCATCGGCACCGACGGCTCCATCGCTTCGAGCGCCGGACCCAAGGGCCGCATCCGCGTCGTCGAGTTCGAGAACGTGCAGGCGCTCACGCGCGAGGGCAGCAATCTGTGGGCCGGCGACGGCGCGATCGCTGCGACGGAAACCCGCCTGGTCCAGGGCTCGATCGAGCGCTCCAACGTGTCTTCCATCACCGAGATGGCCGAGATGATCCGCGTGCAGCGCGCCTATGAATCCCTCGCCAACCTCATGAACCAGCAGGACGATTTGCGACGCACGGCCATCCAGCGGCTGGGCGATGCCAACGCGTAAGGATCGGGACCGATGAAAGCTCTCTATATCGCATCGACCGGCATGGGCGCGCAGGAGCGCAATGTCGAAGTCATCTCCAACAACATAGCCAATCTGCGCACCACCGGATTCAAGCGCCAGCGCGCCGAGTTCCAGGACCTGCTCTATCAGGTCTACCGCCGCGCCGGATCGCAGACCTCCGACCAGGGCACCATGCTGCCGGCGGGCCTCGAGATCGGCTCGGGCGTGCGCACCGTGGCGACGACGCGCGTCATGACCCAGGGCGCGGTGCTGCCGACCGAAAAGGAGCTCGACATCGCCGTGCGAGGCGAGGGCTATTTCATCGTGCAACTGCCCAATGGCAGCAACGCCTATACCCGCGACGGCAGCTTCGAGCGCAGCCCGGAAGGCGTGCTGGTCAACGCCTCGGGCTACGTGATCGAACCGGGCATCACCGTGCCCGAGGACGCGGTGGCGGTGTCGATCTCGCCCTCGGGTCTCGTCGAGGCCTATATCGGCGCCGACCGGACGCCGACCCAGCTCGGCCAGATTCAGCTCGCCCGCTTTGTCAACAAGACCGGCCTCGATTCGCTCGGCGACAATCTGTTTGCCGAGACCGCGGCCAGCGGCGCGCCGCAGATAGGCACCCCCGGTGTCGAGGGTGTCGGCGATCTGCTTCAAGGCTATCTCGAACAGTCCAACGTTAACGCAGTCACCGAGATTGCCGATCTCATCGCCGCCCAGCGCGCCTATGAGATGAACGCGCGCGTCATCTCCGGCGCCGATCAGATGATGCAGGCCACGAGCCAGTTGCGGTGACGACGATGAAAACGATCAGACATCTGGCGATCCTCGCCTTCGCCGCTCTCGCAGCCGCCGCGCCCGCCCTCGCCGGCCCCAGCCTGCGCGCCGAGGTCATGGTCGAGGCCGAAATCGTCACCGTCGGCGATCTGTTCGCCGAGGCCGGCGCCAGTGCCGAAGAGGCGCTGTTCCGAGCCCCCGCGCCCGGCACGTCGGGCGTGGTCGGCCTTTCGGACCTGGTCGCCGCCACCGAGCGCATCGGCTTTTCCGGCTTCACCACCAATGGTCTGACGGCGATCCGCGTCGCGCGCACCGCCGTTTCGCTCGGAGAGGACGACATCGTCTCGCTGCTCGAAGCCGATCTGCGTACCAGGGGCATCATGGACGACACGATGCATGTCGCCATGCGCCTGACCCGCCCGCTTCCCGCGCTCAATGCCGCGACGATCGGAGAACCGCTCCAGCTCGTCTCGCTGCGCTACTTCCCCGGCTCGGCCAGTTTTTCCGCCCGCTTCGTGGTTGCCGGCCGCACCGACCCGCTCGACCTCGAGGGAAACCTCGACATCCTCGTCGACCTGCCGCATCTGCGCGCGACGCTTCCGGCCGGCACGGTGCTGCGCGAGACCGACATCGAGATGCGCCCGGTCGCCCAGCGCTTCAGCCAGACTGCCGGCTACACGACGCCCGAGGAACTGATCGGCATGACGCTCATACGCCAGAGCCGCGCCGGCGTCCTGCTCAAGGCCTCCGACGTGACCGTGCCGCAGGTCATCGCGCGCAACGAGATGGTCACGGTCTATTACCGCTCCGGCCCGCTGACCCTGACCCTGCGCGCGCGCGCCCTCACGGCGGCCGCTGCCGGACAGCCCATAGAAGTGCTCAATCCCATCTCGCGCCGCGCCCTGCACGCCACCGCCATAGCCCCCGGCGCCGTCGAGATCACTACCGGCCATCTCACCGTAGCCGGCTTCTGAACGCGGAGACCCAACGTGAAAAACTTCTCGAAACTCGCTGCCGTCATCGCGCTCGCAGGCCTTCTCGCCGGCTGCAACACCATGGATCGGCTGTCCAATGTCGGCAACGCGCCGGTGCTGACGCCGATCGCCGACCCCACGGCCGTAGCCGGCTACCAGCCCATACGGATGCCGATGCCCGAGCCGACGCCGGACGTTTACCAGCCGAACTCGCTCTATCGCACCTCGGCCCGCGGCTTCTTCCGCGACGAGCGCGCCCATCGCGTCGGCGACATCCTCACCGTGATGGTCACCATCAACGATCGGGCCGTCATCGACAATTCTACCCAGCGCACCCGGGCCTCGAACAATTCGGCCGGAATGGGCGGTATCTTCGGCTCTGCCCTCACCTCGGTGAGCAACGGGTCGCTCAACCCGCAGGGCGCGATCGACCTGAATTCCGGCATGAGCGATCGCGGCGCGGGCGCCGTCAATCGCGCCGAGAACCTCCAGACCTCGGTCGCCGCCGTCATCACCCAGGTCCTGCCCAACGGCAATCTCGTCATCGAGGGCCGGCAGGAGGTGCGCGTCAACTTCGAGGTGCGCGACCTCATCGTCGCCGGTATCGTGCGCCCCTCGGATATCGAGGCCAACAACACCATCCCCTCGAGCAAGATCGCCGAAGCCCGCATCGCCTATGGTGGGCGCGGCCAGATCACCGACGTCCAGCAGCCGCGCTATGGCCAGCAGGTGATGGACGCCATCCTGCCATTCTGATCGCGAAGGGCGGCGGACGCGCCGCCTTCCGCCTGCCAAACCAGAAGGTGCGGCTTTCTCGGGCGCAGCTCCCCGGCTGCGCCCGAATGATTTTCATTTGCGGATGCGGCCCGTTATGACAGGAGACCTGACGCCTTTCAGGGATGCCGCCATGACCTTCGCCCGCCTCGACACTCTGTGCCGCAAGCTCGAATCGCTCGAACATGCCCTCTCCATTCTCGGCGCCGACGAGGCAACGCATATGGCACACGGCGGCGGGGGAAAGCGCGCCGAAGCTATGTCTGTGCTGTCGGGTTTGCACCATGCCGAGCTCACTGCACCCCATGTCGCCGATCTGATCCAAGCCGCCGAGGCCGAGTCCCTCGACACCGACCAGGCTGCAGCCCTGCGTGAATTGAAGCGCGTGCACGCCAACGCCACCTGCCTGCCGACCGCCTTCGTGGAACGACGCATGCAGGCCAGCATGCGTTGCGAGCAGCTATGGCGCGAGCTGCGGCCCAAGGGAGACTGGGCCGGCTTCGCGCCGGCGCTGGAAGCCGTGGTCGAGCTGGTGCGCGAGGAAGCGGCGCTGCGCTCCGCCGCGACAGGCCTGGGCGCCTATGATTCCTTGATGGACCAGTACGATCCCGGCAACCGGACCGCCGACATCGACCCGATCTTCGAGGGCCTCAAGAGCTTTCTCGTCGATTTCGTGCCCGTGGCGCTCGACGCGCAGGCCGCGCGTCTGGCGCAGAATCCGCGCAAGGAGACCACCGGCCCGTTTCCGATCACAGCGCAGGAAGCACTGGGGCGGGCGCTGATGGCGCGTGTCGGCTTCGATTTCGAGCATGGCTCGCTTGGCGTCTCCGCGCACCCCTTCTGCGGCGGCGTGCCCAGTGATGTGCGCATGACCACGCGCTATCGCACCGATGAGTTCTTCTCCTCGCTGATGGGCATCCTGCACGAGACCGGCCACGCGCAATACGAGCAGGGGCTCGACCGCGACTGGGCGCACTGGCCGCTGGGCAAGGCGCGCGGCATGACGCTGCATGAGAGCCAGAGCCTGTTCGTCGAAATGCAGCTCGCGCGCAGCCCCGGCTTCTGGCGCTTTGCCCTGCCTGCTGTCGGCGAGCATCTCGGAGCCGAAACCGTCGCCCTCTGGTCGGAAGCCGATGTGCTGGCCCATGTCAATCACGTCGAGCGCGGCTTCATCCGCGTCGACGCTGACGAAGTGACCTATCCGCTGCATGTGATCCTGCGCTACGAGCTTGAAAAGGACCTGCTGGCGGGGGCGCTCGAAGTGCGTGACATCCCCGAGGCCTGGGATGCGAAGATGCGCGACTATCTCGGCCTGTCGACCCTCGACGATCCCGCGAATGGACCGATGCAGGACGTCCACTGGCCGGCGGGCGCCTTCGGCTATTTCCCCAGCTACACGCTGGGCGCGATGCTCGCGGCCCAGCTTTTCGCCGCCCTCAAGCAGGACCTGCCGGAAGTCGACGATCTCGTGGCGCGCGGCGAGTTCGAGCCGATCAACGCCTGGCGCCGGGAGCGCATCTGGCAGTCCGGCTCGCGCCTGTCGACACCGGAGCTGATCACCGCGGCGACCGGCTCCCCGCTGGACCCCCGGATCTTCATCGCCCATCTCGAAAACCGTTACGGCCCGGCCTGAGGCGAACTTCACGGCGCCTCATGCGTTGCACAGCCAACGTCAAAGGGGCTTTCAGTGACGCAGGACGAGACCGTACCCGTTTCCGGCCGACGCTATCACGTCGTGCTCAATGCCAGTTCCGGCACCGCGAGCATGCTCGGCGTCACCCGTGAGCAGCTGGCCGCAGGCTTTGGGCGGCGGAACATCCTGGCCGAGATCGACGACGACCGCGACACGCCGCTGGCGGAGCGCATCAGGACCGCGCTGGCCAGCGATGCCGATGTGATCGTCGCCGCCGGCGGGGACGGCACCGTCACAGCTCTGGCCGAGGCCATGGTCGGCAGCTCGCGCCCGCTCGCCATCCTGCCGCTCGGCACCGCCAACATGCTGGCGCGTGACCTTTCCGTCCCGCTCGAGGTCGACGGCTGGCTAGATCAGCTCGAAGCCATGCAGCCCCACGCCATCGATGTTGGCTCGGTCAATGGCCGCTTCTTCCTGCACAAGGTGGTCATCGGCCTCATCCCGGCCCTGGCGGCCGGCCGCGAGCATGTGCGCGGCCAGCGCAATGCCACGGCGTTCCTCGGTTTTTCACGGTATTTCGTCCGCCGGCTGGTGCGGGCGCGCCGGCTGGCGGTCGAGATCACGCCGCGCGGCGGCGAGCCGCATATCGAGCGCGTCCAGTCGATCGCCGTGGCCAATAACAGCTATGCCCAGGGGCTCGGGCAGTTCTTCTCGCGTCCCGAGCTCGACCGGGGACATCTGACTCTCTACGTGGTCAAGCATCTCAATCTCGGCGACATGCTACGCCTGACCACCGAAATGTTCCTCGGAAACTGGCAGGAGGACGAGGCCCTGATGATCGACACCATCGATGCCGTCCGCATCCGCACCCGCCGCAAGCTGGTCAAGGTGATGTTCGACGGCGAGATCGTCACCCTGCACTCCCCGCTCGATTTCTCGCTGCGCCCGCGTGCCCTCAACATATTGGCGCCACAGCGCGAATCCCTGACTTCCCCGATCGCCGGCGAGCAGGGTGAGCCGGCCTGATGGTTCGTATCGTACACCTGTCCGATCTGCATTTCGGCAAGCATGATCCGGAAGTCGTCGAAGGGCTGGCGGCCGATATCGCCGACCATCGTCCCAATCTCGTTGTGGTCAGCGGGGATTTCACCCAGAAAGGCACGCGTTCGGAGTTCCAGGCGGCGCGGACCTTCCTCGATACGCTGCACGCGCCGGTCTTCGCCGTACCCGGCAACCACGACGTCCCGCAGATCAATCTGGTCAGCCGGCTGATCCGGCCCTACCGGCTCTACAAACGCTATATTTCCCAGGACCTGGAGCCATTTACCGATCTCGGCACGGTCGCCATCGCCGGGCTGAGAACGGTGCGCCGGGCGCGGGCGGAGTTCAACTGGGCCCATGGAACGATCAGCCGCGACCAGCTTTCCGGGCTCGGCGAGCGGTTCGAGCAGGCTTCGCCCGAGGCGATCCGGGTGGTGGTGGCGCATCATCCGCTGTTGTTTCCCGACGAGCCGATGCTCAAGAAGATGCGGCGGGTGAAGCGGGCGGACGAGGCGCTCAAATGCTTCGCGTCGCTGGGAATCCGCCTCGTGCTCTCGGGGCATTTCCACATGAGCTACGTTCGGCGGCATGAACATGAAGGCGAAATCGGCGAGGCGATCATCGAGGGGCCGCGGCTTTCGGCGGCGGCGCCGATCCTCGTCTGTCAGGCCTCCTCGACCACCTCGACGCGGCTGCGGGGGCACGCAAACGGTTATAATGTCATCGATTTTCAGCCCAACGGCGAGATCGACATCAATGTGCGCGAATGGACCGACGAGGATATCTGGCGCACGCGGGAGTCGGCACATGAACAGGTTCCAAACGCCTGAAACCGGATTCTGACCGTCATCTGAACGGATTCTGAACCGCGCGCTCAGCGCCGGTTCCAAATCACCCTTCTAAACCTCCTGTCATCGCAACAACGCGGCACCGACGGCCGCCAGCCACAGACAGGAGACCGAAATGTTCAAGACCGTTCTCATCACCGCCGCCTTCACCGCAATCGTCGCCGCCTCGGCCGCCCCGGCCATGGCAAACGACATCTGGCTCAACCAGCAGGGCTGGGGCAACGCCGCCGGCGGCTCGCAGGCCGGCTGGCTCAACCAGATCGGCGTCCACCAGAACGGCGCCTGGAACACCGGCGTCGCCCATCAGGACGGCGTGGGCAATGTGTCCGGCATCGGCCAGGACGGCGTGAACAACTATGCCGACACCTGGCAGCAGGGCGGCTTCAACCAGGCGGGCGTGGGCCAGTTCGGCGCCAACCACAACGCCATCCTGAGCCAGGACGGCAACGGCAACGTCGCCGCCGGCGTGCAGGTCGGCAATGGCTGCGCCGCCAACGTCAACCAGGCCGGCGCCGGCAACGTCTCCGCCTTCGTCCAGGTCTGCCCGTAAGCGGCCCGATATGAGCCGGCCGGATCGACGCCCTCGATCCGGCCTCCCCTTTTTCGAACTAAGGAGCCGTGCCATGCTCACTTTCGAAAATCTGCTGCGCTATGCGGCCATCCCGCTGCTGGCCGGCATCGGCATCGCCACTGTCTTCGCCGCCCATGAGGGCACCGGCGCCGAATCCGGCCCGGTGCGCTGCGGCGTCGAAACCGTCCGCCAGGGCAATATGCTGGCGCTCGAAGCCAAGTTCGTCGCCGACATGGCGGTGAACGGCGACTACCAGCTCCGCCTCGCCGCCTCCGGCGCCGGCGGCAACTCCAATATCAGCCAGGGCGGCCCGTTTTCGGCCCGTGCCGGCGAAACCGTCACGCTTGGCCGGCTGATGATCAACGCCAGCTCCAATATCGATCTCGACTTTACCGTCTCGGCCAACGGCACCCGCCTCGATTGCGGCAGCCTCGAAGCGCTGCGCTGAATTCTCCTCCCTTCCTGCCCCGACTGAGCCCCGCCCCCTGGCGGGGCTCTTTTTTTGCTTCAGGGTCCCAAAAGACTGAACGGCAACTGAATATGCCGCTCCGGATCGGTTCAGCCCGGCCGTCATAGGCTCCTTTCAAGCCTCGGGATCGCCCCGACAAACAGGAGCCACGGAAATGACCAGAAGTCTCATCAGCACCACCGCCGCCACCCTGATCGCCGCCGCCATCGCCGGGCTGTCGCTGACCGCCCCCGCCTCGGCCGCCGGACAGGTCTCGCTCTCCTACACCCCGACCGACCCGCAGGAAGCCGCAGCCCTCGGCCTCGGCCTGCAGTTCATCTCGCTGGCCAAGGGCATGTCCGCCAATGGCGGCAATATCAGCCAGAACGGCTTCGGCAATGCCGCCGGCATCGGCCAGTTCGGCTCCGGCAATCACGGCGTGCT
>JAEWHZ010000351.1 GCA_023387585.1 Pseudomonadota bacterium | reverse complement strand
GCCTGATCGACGCCGCGCGGACCATCATGCGCGACGAGGGCGGGGACGTGGCGCTGGAGACCATCGCCGAGCGGGCCGGGATCAGCCGCGGCACGGTGTATCGCAATTTCGAGGACCGCCAGCAGCTCTATGCGGCGGTGCTCGACGACGAGCTGGCGCGCATAAGGGAGAGCCTCGGCTGTCCCGACCGCTCGGCCGACCTGCCGGAAGTGATGCGGCTGCTGGTGGAACTGATGGCGGTCTATGACCGCTTCCGCGCCGCATTGCCGCATCTGCCGGAATTCGGCGGCGAGCGCGGCCGGCACGAGGCCATGCTGGCGCTGCTGGTCGAGCCGATGGAGCGCGCCCGGGCGGCGGGCTTTCTCAAGGCCGACGTGACGGCGGGGGAATTGCTGCTGGCCTGCCGCATGGTGGCGGCCGGCTGGGCGCTCGATCTCGAACCGGACAGGCAGACGGCGCTCGACAAGCGGCTGCGACTGATCCTGCGCGGCATCGGCACCGACAAATGCCTTTCGGGGCGACAGGGCTGAACCGGCGAAATCGTCGCCGGCTTCCCTTGAAACGCCAATAAACGAACACCACTGTACGCTTATAGGCAGTCGAAAGGACCCTTCTATGATCGCCATCACCGGTGCCACCGGCCAGCTCGGGCAAAAGACCGTCGCTAGCCTCGCAAGCAGAATTCCCGCCGCCGACATCGTCGCCATCGTGCGCGACCCCGCCAAGGCGGAAGGGCTCGGCGTGGCCGTCCGCCAGGCCGATTACGAAGATCCCGCCGCGCTGGAAAAGGCGCTCGCGGGCGTCGATACGCTGCTGCTGATCTCGTCCAGCGTCGTCGGCAGCCGCGCCGCGCACCATGCCAACGTCATCGCGGCCGCCAAGAAAGCCGGGGTGAAGCACATCGTCTATACCAGCCTGCTGCATGCCGACCGGCTCGATATCGGGCTGGCCGACGAACACAACCAGACCGAGGCGGCGCTGCGCGATTCCGGGCTCGCCTTCACCGTGCTGCGCAATGGCTGGTACTGGGAGAACAACACGGCATCGCTCGGCCAGTCGCTCGAACACGGCATGATCGCCGGCAGCGCCGGGGACGGGCGCATCGCCTGGGCCTCGCGGCAGGATTTCGCCGAGGCGGCGGCCGCGGTGCTGGCCGGCAGCGGGCATGAGGGCAAGATCTACGAGCTGGCCGGCGACACCGGCCACACCCTCGCCGAACTCGCCGCCGAAGCCGCCCGCCAGAGCGGCAAAAAGCTGGAATACAAGGACATGGGCCAGGCCGAATATGCCGCCTTCCTCGAAAGCGTGGGGATGCCGGCCGCCTTCGCCGCGACGCTAGCCGAAGTCGACACGCAGGCCGTGGCGGCGGGGCAGCTCGACGACGACAGCCGCACGCTGTCGAAGCTGATCGGCCGGCCGACGACGACGCTGAGCGAAGCCGTCGCCGAAGCGCTGCGCGGCTGAGCGAGGAAAGACATGCTTGAAATCTTCCGCAAGGTCGCCGTGGTGGAAGGCATCACGACGCTGGCGCTGTTCCTCGTGGCGATGCCGCTCAAGTATTTCGCCGATTATCCGGCGCTGGTGCCGCCGGTGGGCTGGCTGCACGGCATCGCCTTCGTCGCCTATGTCGTGGTGATGGCGATTGCCTTCGCCCGGCACCGCATCCCCGCCATGGGGTGGCTGCGCAGCTTCATCGCGGCGCTGTTCCCCTTCGGAACCTTCATCAACGACCCCTGGGTCGCCCGGCAGGCGAGAGCCGAGGCCGCGGCGTAAAATGCCCCGGCAAGAGGATTCCCACTCTTGCCGGAGCCGCTCTCAGGAGGCCTGCGCCAGCGATGAGCCGGCGCTGTCCTGGATGAGCTGCATGATCGACTGGCTGATATCGTCATAAATGCCGGTGTTCTCGACCTCGCCGGCGACGCGGAACTCGTTCATCACCACGATGCGGTCGGCGACGGCGATCATCTCCGGCATGTCGGAGGTGATGACGATGATCGACGTGCCGGCATCGGCGAGCTCGCGTAGCAGATCGTGCAGATAGGCCTTGGTCTTGATGTCGATGCCGACCGAGGGTTCGTCGACGATCAGGAGGCGCACGCCGGCGGCGAGCCATTTGGCGACGGAAATCTTCTGTTGGTTGCCGCCCGACAGGTTGGAGACGGTCTGCGACAGGCTCGGCGTCTTGACCTCGAGCTTTTCGAGATAGGGCACCACGGCGCGGCGCACCTTGCCGTCGGACAGGTCGCCGAAACGGTTGGCCAGCCGGCGCCAGATCGGCACGCCGGCATTGGACAGCACCGAATGGGCGAGGATCAGGCCCTCGCCCTTGCGATCCTCGCTGACATAGCCGATGCCGTGGCGGTGGATGGCGTCGGCGACAGAGGTGATGGCGGCGGGGCGGCCATCGACCAGCACGCGGCCGGCGGTGATCCTGAACTTGCCGGCGATGGCCTTGGCGAGCTCGGTGCGGCCGGCGCCGACAAGGCCGTAAAGCCCGACAATCTCGCCCTTGCGAACCGAAAGGCTGACATTCTCGTGGCCGACCGAGGTCGACACGTTTTCGAGCGCCAGAACCTGCGGCTGGGCGGAACTGTCGCGCCGGCGCCAGGCGCCGCCGGATTCCGAGCGCCCGATCATCAGGCGCACGAGGTCCTGGCGGTCGAGCCCTTCGATGGAGCGGCTCTCACAGGCATTCTCGCCGTCGCGCAGCACGGTGACGCGGTCGCAGATCTGCTGCACTTCCTCGAGCTTGTGGCTGACGAAGACCAGGCTGGTGCCGGCATCGCGCAGGCGCCGCAGGATGGCGAACAGCTTTTCGGATTCGCTCGAGGTGAGCGAGGCGGTGGGTTCATCGAGCAGCAGCACGCGGCTTTGCAGCGACAGCGCCTTGGCGATCTCGACGAGCTGCATGCGCGCGACGGAGAGGTCGGAGACGGGGGTGGCCGGGTCGACGTCGAGCTCGAGCTCGTCGAGCCAGCGCCGGGCGCTGCGGTTGAGCTCGGCATAGTCGATCGGCCTGAAGGCGCGGTCGGCGAGCTGTTCGAGATGGATGTTCTCGGCGATGGAGAAGCGCGGGATCAGATTGCGCTCCTGATGGACGACACCGATGCCGGCCTTGATGGCATCGCGCGCCGTGCCGAACTGCACGTCCTTGCCGTCGAGCAGAAGCTGGCCGGCATTCTGGCGCAGCACGCCGGTGATGATCTTGATCAGGGTCGACTTGCCGGCGCCGTTCTCGCCCAGCAGGGCGTGGATGGAGCCCGGGAGCAGGGAGAGCGACACGCCCTTGAGCGCGCGCACGCCGGGAAAGCTCTTTTCGATGCCACGGGCTTCGAAGGTCGGGGCGTTGCTCATGTCAGGCACTCGCTCTCATGTTGAAGCGGGCTTCGCGCAGCCGGTTGAGGCCCACGGCGGCAAGGATCAGCGCCCCCATCACCACCTGCACGAGGAAGGGGTCGATGGAGAACAGCACCAGCACCTGGGTGATGATGGCGACGATGATGACGCCGAAGGTGGTGGCGGCGACCGAGACATGGCCGCCGGCCAGCACTGCGCCGCCGATGACCGGGGCGGCGAAGGACAGGATCAGCCAGTCGTCGCCGATGGAAGGCTGGCCGATCTGGAGGCGCGCGACGACGAGGATGCCGGCCAGCGCGGCGAGGAAGCCGGAGATGGCATGGGCGCTGACGATCGTGCGCTCGACGGAGATGCCGGACAGCTCGGCCGAATGCGAGTTGCCGCCGACAGCGAGGATGAAGCGGCCGGCGGGCAGGCGATAGAGCAGCACCCACAGCACGATTGCGGCGATGATGGTGGGCAGCAAAAGCATGGGGATGGGGCCGAACAGGGTCGCGGTGCCGAAGGCCTTGACCTCCTGCGGCACGCCGTAAAAGGGCTGCGCGCGGGTGATGCCGAGATTGATGCCCTTGTAGATCGACAGCGTGGCCAGCGTGACGACGAAGGCGGAAATGCCCGAGACGGCGATGACGATGCCGTTGAGGGCGCCGCAGACGATGCCGATGACCAGCGCCAGCGGCGCGGCGGCGAAGGCGGGCAGGCCCCAGATCTCCATCATGCCGGCGAAGGAGATGGCGGCGAGGCCGCCGATGGCGCCAACGGACAGGTTCATCTGGCCGATGGCGATGATGACCATCTGCGAATAGGCGATCAGCGCGTTGACGGCCAGGGCGAGCAGCAGGACCTGGATGTTGAGCGGCGATAGGAATTGCGGGCTGAAGCTCGAGATCAGCACGATCGCCAGGACAATGATGAAAAACGGCCCGAACCAGTCGGTGCGCATCAGGCGGTTGATTGCGATGGTCATCGGACGGCCTCAGGCAAGGTTGCGGCGGGTGAGGTAGCTGCGGCGCAGGCGGTCCAGCAGCACGGCGGCAAGCAGCATCAGGCCCAGAAAGCTCTGCACCCAGAACTCGCCGACCTGCAGCAGCAGCAGGCCCGCGGTGAGCATGGTGACGAAGAAGGCGCCGAGCACGCAGCCGAGGACGGAGACCTTGCCGCCATTGAGCACCGCGCCGCCGAGCACCGGGCCGAGAAAGGCCGGCAGCAGCCAGTCCTGGCCGAGCTGGCCGGCCATGGACGGGATGGCGGCGCCGTTGCGCGCGACCAGCATGAGAGCGGCGAGCGCGGCGAGGGCGCCGGACAGCATGTGGCAGAGAACGAAGATGCGCCCGACGCGGATGCCGGACAGCTCGGCCGCCTCGGGACGGGCACCGGCGGCGAGCATCTCGCGCCCGACGACCGAGCGGCGATAGAGCCAGGACAGGCCGAGCGCGGTGACGAGGGTGATGATCAGCAGCGGGGAGACGAAGCCGGCGACGCGCGCGCGGCCGAGCTCGGACAGCTCCGGCGGCAGCATGCGGAACGCCTCGCCGCGGGTGAGGAACACCATGACGCCGAAAAAGATGCTCATGGTGGCCAGCGTGATGATGAAGCTGTGGAGCCCCGAACGGACCACGGCGAAACCGTTGATCCAGCCGAGCGCGGCGCCGAAGGCCAGCGCCCCGGCGAGGGCGAGGGGCCAGGGCAGGCCGATACGCTCGATGAGATAGCCCGCGACCATGGCCGCGCACACCCCGATGGCGCCGACGGCGAGATTGAGCCCGCCCGTGGCGATGACGGCCATCATCGACAGGCCGATGGTGATGTTGACGGCGGCGCTGCGCCCGAGGGTGAACAGGTTGAACGGGCT